>NZ_BAAAQX010000027.1:0-174165 GCF_039531895.1 Nonomuraea monospora | reverse complement strand
TCATCGGCGGCCTGCGCTCCTTCGACCTGATCTGGACGATGACGCGCGGCGGCCCCGGCTTCACCAGCGACACCATCGCCTCGATCATCTACAAGCAGTACCAGGCCGGCTTCTTCGGCCTGTCCACCGCCGGGAACGTGATCCTGTTCATCGTCGTCACGGCCATCGCCGTCCCGCTCAACTACTACCTCGGCAAGAGGCAGGTGGCCGCATGAGAACGCTCAAGAGACTCAGCGCGGAGGCGGTCGCGCTGGTGCTGGCCACCGCGATCTTCCTGGTGCCGTTCGCGCTCATGCTGCTGACCGCCGTCAAGGACCCGCAGCAGGCCATCGACCTGGACTTCGCCTGGCCGACGAGCTGGCCGGTGGTGGAGAACTTCATGGCCGTCGTCGAGGCGCGCGACTACGTGCTGCTGCGCGCCTACGTCAACAGCACGATCATCACCGTCGCCTCGGTGGCGCTGCTGGTGGTCTTCGCCGCGATGGCCTCGTTCGTGCTGCAGCGCCGCCCCGGCAAGGTGGCCAGGCTGGCGGACTTCCTGGTGCTGTCGGGGCTGATCATCCCGCCCGCGGTGGTGCCGACGATCTGGCTGCTGCAGGCGCTGGGCCTGTTCAAGACGCTGCCCGGGATGATCCTGGCCGAGGTGGCCTTCAACCTGTCGTTCGCGATGCTGCTGTTCCGCGCGTTCATCGCGGCCATCCCGCGCGAGCTGGACGAGGCCGCCCAGATCGACGGCTGCAGCGGCCTGCGGCTGTTCTTCCGGGTGATCTTCCCGCTGCTGCGGCCGGTCACCATCACGGTGATCCTGGTCAGCTCGGTCAACATCTTCAACGACTTCGTCAACCCGCTCTACCTGCTGCCCGGCGACGACAACGCCACCGTGCAGGTCACGCTCTACAACTTCCAGAGCCAGTACAACACCCAGTGGAACCTGCTGTTCATGGACATCGTCCTGATCACCATCCCGCCGCTGGTGCTGTTCGTCTTCTTCAACCGCAAGATCGTCGCCGGGATGACCGCCGGCGCCATCAAGGGCTAAGGAGCACCTTGCTTAACGTCACCGCGCCCGCCTTCGAGCACCACACCGACCCGCTCGGCATCGGCGAAAGCGCGCCCCGCCTGTCCTGGACCGTCACCACCGACACCGCCGGCTGGACCCAGGCCGGCTACGAGATCGAGCTCGGCGACGGCACGGCCACCGGCCTGGTCGAGTCGGCGGAGTCGGTGCTCGTCCCCTGGCCGGGCGCGCCGCTGGGCTCGCGCGAGCGGCGCGGCGCCCGCGTGCGGGTGCACGGCGCCGACGGCTCGGTCAGCGACTGGAGCGAGTGGTCGCATGTGGAGGCCGGGCTGCTGGACCCGGCCGACTGGCGGGCCTCGGCCGCCGCGCCCTCGCTGGAGCTGCTCGGCGTCCCCGACGGCCCCGCGCTGCTGCTGCGCCGCGACTTCACCCTGCGCGGCCCTCTCGCCAAGGCCCGCCTGTACGTCACCGCGCACGGCGTCTTCGAGGCGGAGCTGAACGGCGAGGTCGTCGGCGACGAGGTGCTCGCGCCCGGCTGGACCAGCTACCGCAACCGCCTGCGCTACCGCACCCACGACGTCACCGGGCTGCTGCGCGAGGGCGCCAACACGCTCGGCGCGACCCTCGCCGACGGCTGGTACCGGGGCAGGGTCGGCTTCCTGGGCGGCAAGACCGACATCTACGGCGACCGTACGGCGCTGATCGCCCAGTTGGAGATCACCTACGAGGACGGCACCCGCGACCTGGTCGCCACCGACGAGCACTGGCGCTGCGCCACCGGCCCGGTCACCTCGGCCAGCCTGTACGACGGCGAGAAGCACGACGCCCGCCTGCACCCGGCAGGCTGGTCGCGGCCGGGCTTCGACGACTCGGCCTGGCTGCCCGCCGACGCCCTCGCCCACGACCCGGCGCTGCTGGTCGCGCCGACCGGCCCGCCCGTGCGCCGCACGGAGACGGTGTCGCCGGTGGAGGTGCTGGCCGGCCCGTCCGGTGAGACGATCCTGGACTTCGGCCAGAACCTCGTCGGCCGCCTGCGCATCCGCGTCCAGGGCCCGGCCGGGCACACCGTCACCCTGCGCCACGCCGAGGTGCTGGAGAACGGCGCCCTGGCGATCCGCCCGCTGCGCGACGCCGCCGCGCTCGACCAGTACACCCTGCGCGGCGACGCCGGGCCGGAGACCTACGAGCCGCGCTTCACCACGCACGGCTTCCGCTACGCCCAGATCGACGGCTGGCCTGGGCAGCTCGACCCGGCCGACGTCCAGGCCGTGGTCTGCCACACCGACATGCGGCCGATCGGCACGTTCGAGTGCTCCGACCCGCTGCTCAACCGGCTGCACGACAACGTCGTGTGGAGCATGCGCGGCAACTACGTCGATCTGCCCACCGACTGCCCCCAGCGCGACGAGCGGCTCGGCTGGACCGGCGACATCCAGGTCTTCGCCCCCGCCGCCGCCTTCCTCTTCGACTGCGCGGGACCGCTGTCGTCGTGGCTGGCGGACCTGGCGGCCGAACAGTCCGAGGTGGGCACGGTGCCGCACTACGTGCCGTGGGTGCCGCTGGTGTTCGACGTCTCGCCCACCGCCGCGTGGGGCGACGCCGCCGTGCTCGTCCCGTGGGTGCTCTACCAGCGCACCGGCGACCTCGGCCTGCTGGGCTCGCAGTACGCCAGCATGGCCGCGTGGGTCGACCAGGTCGGCACGCTCACCCGCGGCCACCTGTGGGACAGGGGCTTCCAGTTCGGCGACTGGCTCGACCCGGCCGCGCCCCCGGACGACCCCGGCAAGGCCCGTACCGACCACGCGCTCGTCGCCACCGCCTACCATGCCTGGACGGCCCCGGTCCTGGCCGAGACGGCGGCGCTGCTCGGCCACGACGCCGACGCCGCCCGCTACGCGGAGCTAGCCGAGCGGGTGCGGGCGGCCTTCCGCCGCGAGTTCGTCACCCCGTCGGGGCGGCTGGCCTGCGACACCCAGACCGCCTACGCCCTGGCCCTCACCGCAGACCTGCTGGACGGGCCCGAGCAGCGCGAGCGCGCCGGGCGGCGGCTGGTCGAGCTGGTGGCCGCCGACGACCACCGCATCGGCACCGGCTTCGTCGGCACGCCGCTCATCTGCGACGCCCTCTGCTCGGTCGGCGCGTACGACACCGCGTACAAGCTGCTCACCCAGCGCGCCTGCCCGTCGTGGCTGTACCCGGTGACGATGGGCGCCACCACGATCTGGGAGCGCTGGGACAGCATGCTGCCCGACGGCTCCGTCAACCCGGGCGAGATGACCTCGTTCAACCACTACGCGCTCGGCGCGGTCGCGGACTGGATGCACCGCACGGTCGCCGGTCTGGCCCCGGCCGAGCCCGGCTACCGCAAGCTCCTGGTCCGGCCGCGGCCCGGCGGCGGGCTCACGCACGCCCGCGCCACCCACCTCACCCCGTACGGCGAGGCGGAGGTGGCGTGGCGGCTGGACGGCGAGCGGCTGTCCGTCACCGTCCAGGTGCCGCAGAACACCACCGCCGTCGTCGAGCTGCCGGGCGAGCCCGCTGTGGAGGCCGGGCCCGGACAGCACGTCTTCCACTGCGTCACCACCCCCCGGTAGAGGAGACACCTATGCGGCGTTACGCCTGCTCCTGCCCGTAGCACTCGCCGCCGTGGTCGCGCCGCCGCTCCAGCCCGCCCTGGCGGCGGCCCGCGACCCGTACCCCAGCCGGCGCCGAGACCGCCCAGCTCTGCGTGACGCTGCCGGGGCGCGCGGCCGGCCGTCCGCTGTCGGTCTGGGACACGGCGGCCGGGCGCTGGACGACCGTGCCGGGCACGTACCGGGTGCAGGCCGGGCGGTCGTCGCGGGACCTGCCGCTGAGCGCCGCCGTAGGGTGACCGCCCGCCGCCTCCCCGGGGAAGCGGCGGGCGGTGAGGCTCGCCACGCGACCGAATGAGCACCAAACTGGTCATTCCGGGCGGTGTTCAGGAGCGGACATGGACGAGCAGCGGCACCCCGAGGACCGGAGCATCGACGTGGTCGCCATGATCACGTCGGCCGGCGGCCTGGTAGCGCTGATCAACGTGCTGCGGGCGCTGCCCGCGCAACTGCCGGCGGCGGTGGTCGTGCAGCAGCACCTGGGCGGCCAGGGCAGCGCGCTGACGCAGATCCTGAGCCAGCGCACCGGCCGCGAGGTGGCCTGGACGGTGGACGGCGGGCTGCTGTCGGCGGGGCAGATCCTGGTGTGCCCGCCGAGGGCGCGGATGGAGGTGCTGCCGGACGGCACGTGCGCGGTGATCGACAGGGAGGTGGGGGCGCGCGACCATCCGCACGACGCGCTGCTGCGCTCGCTGGCGGACGCGTACGGCTCCCGCGGGCTGGCGGTGGTGCTGACCGGGATGGGACGCGACGGCGCAAAGGGCGCGGTGGCGGTGCGGGAGTCCGGCGGTTTCGTGATCGCGCAGAGCGCCGAGAGCGCCGAGCACGAGTCGATGCCCTCCGCCGCGGCGCCGGCCGCGCACCTGGTGCTGCCGCTCGGCGAGATCGGCTCGGTGGTCGGCGACATGGTGCACGGCCGGCCGCTGCCCCGCCCGCGCTCGGAGATCGAGGCGGCGGCGCAGTTGTTCCACGGGCCGGGGGAGATCGAGCGGCTGCTGCGGGCCAAGGACTGGTTCGCCACGCCGCTGGGCCCGGTGACGCAGTGGCCGCCGGTGCTGCGGGCGATGGTGCGCACGACCCTGGACTCCGGTTATCCGATGGCGGTGTGGTGGGGGCCGCGGCTCATCCAGATCTACAACGAGCTGTGGCGGCAGTTCCTCGGCACCACCAAGCATCCGCAGGCGCTGGTGGGCCGGGCCGAGGAGACGTGGCCGGAGCTGTGGTGGTTCGTGGGCCCGATGACCGAGCACGTCATGACGCGCGGGCAGGCCACCGGCGGCGAGAACATGCCGATGCTGATGGACCGCAACGGCCTGCTGGAGGAGGTGTTCGCCACCTTCACCTACTCCCCCATCACTGACGCGTCGGGCGCGGTCGCGGGCATCCACAACACCGCGCTGGACACCACCGCGACGATGGTGGGCGAGCGGCGGATGCGCACCCTGCGGGCGGTGGCGGCCCAGACGACCGGGGCGGAGACGCCGCGCCGGGCCTGCGAGCTGGCCGCGGCGGCGCTCGCGTCCGAGCCGGCCGACGTGCCGTTCGTCCTGCTCTACCTGCTGGACCACCGGCGAAGGCAGGCGCGGCTGGCGGGCGCCGCCGGGCTCGAACCCGGCACGTTCGCCGCGCCGCACCTGATCGACCTCGCCCTCGGCGGCGCGGTCTGGCCGGTGCCGCGCCTGCTCGGCGAGACGGCCTCGGCGAAGGCGGGCGATCGCGGCGGCATGATGGTGGAGAACCTGGACGAGCGGTTCAAGGGGCTGCTCCCGCCGCCGCCCACGCCCGCCGGGGCGCTGCCGCCGCGCGCGGCGTTCCTGCTGCCGATGCATCTCGAGGCCGACGCGAACGTGCCGGGCGTCCTGATCGTCGGGCTGAACCCGCACCGGCCGTTCGACGACGGCTACCGGGGCTTCCTGGACCTGCTCACCGGGCAGATCAGCGCCGCGGTCGCCCAGGCGCGGGCCCGCTGGCGCGAGCAGCAGCGGCTGCAGCGGCTGGCCGACCTGGACCGGGCCAAGACGGAGTTCTTCTCCAACGTCTCCCACGAGTTCCGCACCCCGCTGACCCTGATGCTGGCGCCGCTGGAGGAGATGCTCACCCAGGCCGACCGGCTGCCCGGCGGGATGGCGGCCGAGGTCGCCTTGGTGCACCGCAACGCGCGGCGGCTGCTGCGGCTGGTGGGCACGCTGCTGGACTTCTCCGCCGTGGAGGCGGGACGGCTGCGGGCGCACTTCGTGCCGACCGACCTGGCGGCGCTGACGGCGGAGATCGCCTCCATGTTCCGCAGCGCGGCCACGGTCGCCGGGCTGGAGCTGATCGTGGACACGCCGCCGCTGCCCGAGGCCGTGTGGGTCGACCAGGAGATGTGGGAGAAGATCGTCTCCAACCTGATCTCCAACGCGCTGAAGTTCACCTGGACCGGATCGATCAAGGTCTACCTGCGGGCCCTGCCCAAGCACGCCGAGCTGGTGGTGCGCGACACCGGCGTGGGCATCCCGGCCGCGGAGCTGCCGCACATCTTCAAGCGCTTCCACCGGGTGCCGGACGTCCGCGGGCGCACCCACGAGGGCGTCGGCATCGGGCTGGCGCTGGTGGACGAGCTGATCCGCCGCCACCACGGCCGCGCGCGCGTCACCAGCGAGGAGGGCGGCGGCACCACCTTCACCGTGTGGCTGCCGCTGGGCCGCCGGCCCGCCCTCGGCTCGGAACCGGCCGCCGAGCCGCATCCGGGGGCGATCGCCGCCGCGATGGCGGAGGAGGCCAGGCACTGGGACGCCGACCGCGAGCAGACCCTCGCCGCGATCGGCCTCGACGACACGCCGCTGCCGGACGGCCTGGCCGCCCCCGGCTTCGCGGCGACCCTGGCGCGCGTCCTCGTCGTGGACGACAACGCCGACATGCGCGACTACCTGGCCCGGCTGCTCAGCCCCGCCTGGGAGGTGAGCGTCGCCGGCGACGGCGAGGAGGCGCTCCGCCTGGCCCGGCGCGACCCGCCCGACCTGGTGCTGGCCGACGTGATGATGCCGCGCCTGGACGGCTTCGCGCTGCTGCGCGGGATCCGCTCCGACGAGACGCTGGCCGCCGTCCCTGTCATCCTGGTCACGGCCCGCGCCGGCGAGGAGACCGCGATCGAGGGGCTGCTGGCCGGCGCCGACGACTACGTGGTCAAGCCGTTCTCGGCCCGCGAGCTGGTGGCCAGGGTCGAGGCGCAACTCCAGCTCGCCGGGATGCGCCGCCGGGTCGCGGCCACCGACGCCTACCGGCTGGCGCTCACCGACGCGCTGCGCTCTCTGGAGGACCCGACCGTCATCCAGCAGCGCGCCGTGGAGATACTCGGCCGGGAGCTGCGGGTCGAGAACGCCCACTACGCCGAGGTGGACACCGGCGCCGGGCTCATCCACGTCTACGGCGACTACAGCCCGGGACGCCCGCCGCTGCGCGGCACCTACCCGCTGGCGGACTGGGGCGGCGACCTGCTCGCGCGTACCCTCGGCAAGGGCGAGACGCTCGTCGTCGCGGACGTCACCGCCACCGACATGGGGCAGGACGCCCAGGCCCGCTGGCTGGGCGCGGGGGCCTGCGCGGTCGTCGAGGCGCCGCTGATCAACGTGGGCCGGTGGGTCGGGCACCTGGCCGTCCTGCAGAGCCTGCCGCGCAAGTGGACCGCTGACGAGATCGCCATCGTGGAGGAGACGGCGGTCAGGACGTGGGCGTTCGTGCAGCGCGCCCGGGCCGAGCAGGAGCTGCGGGAGTCGGAGCAGCGTTTCCGCTCGCTGGCCGACGCCGCTCCCGCGCTGATCTGGCACCTCGACACCCGGGGGCTCACCCGGTTCGTCAACCGGCGCTACCTCGACTACACGGGGCTCGCGCTGGAGCGGGTGCTCGGCGAGGAGTGGCATCACGTGCTGCACCCGGACGACGCGGACGGCTACCTGGCCGCGCTGCGCGGGGGTGCGGCCAGCCGCGGGGCGTGGCAGAGCCGGGCCAGGATCCGGGGGCACGACGGCCTCTACCGGGAGTTCGAGACGCACGCCTCGCCGCTGTTCGACCGCGACGGCACCTATCTGGGTCAGGTGGGCATCTCCTTCGACGTGACGAGCGGCTGACCGGGCGCGGGCTCAGCCCTGGGCCGGCAGGCGCAGCGCGATGACGGCGATGTCGTCCAGGCCGGTGGTGGGCAGCCCGCTGAGCAACTGGTCGCAGAACTTGTCCACGGGCTGGCCCGCGAGCGGCTCCGCCATCCGCCGCAGCCGGTCCAGCCCCCGGTCGAGATGCTCGCCGGGATGCTCGACGAGACCGTCGGTGTAGAGCAGGAGGGTGCTGCCCGGCGGCAGCGGCGCGGTCCGCGAGACGCGGCCCTCGCGGGAGGGCAGGCCGAGCAGCGGGCTGACGGCGTCGTCCAGGTAGCGGCCCCGGCCCTCCTGGGTGATCAGCAGCGGCGGCGGATGGCCGGCCGTGGCGTACCGCAGCCGGTGGCCGTCCTCGCACTCCTCCACCCTGGCGTACACGCAGGTGGCGGTGATGTCGCCGGACAGCGACTCCATCGCGATGTTGAGCCGGGTGAGGATCTCCCCCGGCGGCTCGCGGCGGTCCATGGCCAGCGCGCGCAGCATGTTGCGCAACTGGCTCATCGCCACGGCGGCGCCCAGGTCGTGTCCGGCCACGTCGCCGATCACCAGCGCGGGCACGCCGTCGGGCAGCACGAACGAGTCGTACCAGTCGCCGCCCACCTCCGCCGCGGCCGGGCTGGCGCGATAGCGGGCGACGATCCGCATGCCGGGCACCCGGGGCGGCTCGGCGAGCAGGCTGTACTGCAGGGCCAGCGCGATCTGCTGGGCGCGCTGGAAGCGGATGGCCCTGCTCAGCGCGTCGTGGGCGTTGACGAACATGCGGTTCAGCAGGGAGATGTCGGCCCGCCTGATCGCCGGGCGGTTCCCGCACGTCACCACGCAGACCAGCGCCGACACCGCCCCGTCGACGATGACCGGGAGCACCAGCACGCCGTTGGCGTCGTTCGCCTCCAGCCACGGCCTGGTGCCCCGGGGCACCAGGCCGGGCGGCGGCGAACCGGCGGGGAAGGTCTTGAGCACGGGCCGCCGCTGCCGGACGACCTGGGCGAAGGTGTTGCTCGCCGGCAGGCGCTCCTCGCTGTACGGCGGCAGCCGCACCAGCCCTGGACGCGCCGCGGTCGCCAGCCGCTCGACGACGAACGGGTCGGCGTCGTCCCGCTGGCCGATGAGGTCGGTGACGAGGTAGACGCCGCAGCCGTCGGCCAGCTCGGGCACGATCACGTCGGCCAGCGCGCCGAGCATCTCCTGCAGGCTCCGCAGTTGCGCCGTGGCGATGGCCGCGCGGTCCAGCAGGCGCTGGCGCCGCTGCTCCTGCCACTGCTGCTCGACGTCGATGGACGAGCCCACCCACTCCACGATCTGCCCGTCCTCGCAGATCGGCACCGCGCGGAGCTGGAAGTGCCGGTAGCCGCCCGCGACGGTGCGCAGCCGGTAGACGTGCTCCCACAGCTCGGTGGACCGGCCGACGGCCCGCAGCCAGGACTCCACGGTGGCGGGGCGGTCGTCGGGGTGCACGGTGCGCAGCCAGCGCTGGCCGCGGTAGTCCTCCCATCGCTGCCCAGTCACCCGCTCCCAGCTCGGGCTGGGCTCGGACACGTACCCGTCCCTGCTGGTCACCCAGAAGATGTCCGCGCTGACCCGCATCAGGCTCTCGTAGCGGCGCAGGATGCGGCGGCGCTGCTCGGCCAGGTCCGTGACCTGGCGGGCGGCCGTGGTCTGCTCGGTCACCTCCATCATCACGGCGAGCACGCCGTAGTCGCCCGGGCCGAACACGACGCGTGACAGGCTGCGGGTGTAGAACCGCTCCCTCGCACCCGGCTGCCCCGGCTCGGCCTCCGAAGTGGTGACGAACGGCTCGCCGGTGCTGTGGACGCGGTCGAACTGGCGGCGGTGGTGGCGCCGTACGAAGCCGGCGAACGCCTCGTCGAGCGGCACTTCGCCGCGCGGGTCGCTGAACTGTGACCGGTACAGGGCGTTGGTGTAGACCAGCCGGTGTTCGGGGCCGCGTGTCACCGCGATCCCCACCGGCGCGAGGTCCAGCGTCTCGAACGCCAGGCCGGTGTGCCCGTCGTCGCCAACAGCACCCATGGTGACCTCCCCCGAGGGCCACGAACACCACGGCTCTACCCGGTCATGGGCAGGTGAGAACGCTTTTTTGCTCAGCCCGTACGATCGCCGCCGTCCAGCAGACGGCCGCGCACGGCGTCGAGGATCCGCTCCGACAGGGCGTCGCCGGCGCAGGCCCGCGCCAGCATCAGCGCCCCGACCATCGCGGACAGCTCGGCGAGCACCGTCTCCTCGTCGGCCCCGTCGAGCTGCCGCATCGCCTCGACCAGGTCGCGCAGGCCGTCGGTGAAGGCCTGCCTGAGCGGGTCGCCGGGCTCCGCGCGGCCCGCGTCCACCGCCAGGGCCGCGCCGGGGCAGCCGAGCGCGGCGTTGTCGCGGTGCAGCACGGACAGGTAGCCGTCGAGGAAGGCGGCCCTGGCGGGGGTCTCGGGGTCGCCGCCCTCGGTCAGGTCGTCCAGGGCCTTGACCCGTTCGGCGAAGGCGGCCGAGCAGGCCCGTGCGATCAGGTCGTCCTTGGAGGCGAAGTGGCGGTAGAAGCCGCCGTGGGTGAGCCCCGCCGCCGCCATCGCCTGCGGGACGCTCACGTTTCCCGCGCCGTACGCGCGCACCAGCTTCGCCGCGGCCTCGATCACCTGCTCGCGGTGCCGCTCCGCGTCGGCCCTGGATGCTCTGGGCATGTCGTCCGCACTTCCCTCGTGATATAGATGATGCTCATAATCTATTCTATCGGAAGGAGGCCCCCCATGGTCGCGATCAAGAACGCGGTGGCGCTGGTGACCGGCGGTCAGCGAGGTCTGGGCAAGGCGATCGCCGAAGCGCTCCTGGAGCGCGGGGCGGCCAAGGTCTACGTGACCGCCCGCAAGCCCGCCCCCGACGCCGACCCGCGCGTCCACCCCGTGCCCCTCGACGTCACCGACCAGGACGCCGTCTCGGCCCTGGCCGGGCAGGCCCGCGACGTGAACGTCGTGGTCAACAACGCGGGCGTCCTGCTCCCCGCCCCGCTGCTGAAGGCCGACATGGCGGACGTGCTCGCGACGTTCGACACCAACGTGTTCGGCGCCCTGCGCGTGGCGCGCGCCTTCGCCCCGATCCTGGCCGCCAACGGCGGCGGAGCCCTGGCCGACCTGCACTCCGTGTTGTCCTGGGGCGCCGGCGCCGCCGCCTACGGCGCCTCGAAGGCCGCCCTCTGGTCGATCACGAACTCCCTGCGCATCGAGCTCGCGCCGCAGGGCACGCAGGTCGTCGGCGTGCACCTGGGCTTCGCCGACACCGACATGGTGGCGGCCATCACGGCCCCCAAGGTCTCCCCCGCCGAGGTCGCCGCGGCGGTGCTGGACGGCCTGGAGAACGGGGACAGCGAGGTCCTGGTCGACGACTACACCAGGCGGATGAAGGCGGCGCTGGCCGGCCCCGTCGAAGGTCTCACCGTGTCCATCTGATTGGAGCGAACATGCCGCTGTGGCAGGTCTACCATCCCGCCGATGCCTTCTCCGAGCAGCAGAAACGCGAGTTCGCCGAGGAGGCCACCGGCTTCTACACCCGGTTCGGGCTGCCCGGGTTCTACGTCGTGACGCTCTTCCATCCGGTCCCGCCGGAGTCGTTCCTGGTCGGCGGCGTGCCGTCAGGCGACACCGTGCGGGTCGTGATCGAGCACATCGCCCGCCACGCCGACGACCCCGGGCTGCGCGAGCGCATGGCAGGGGCGCTGGGGCGCCTGCTGGCCAGGCACACGCAGGAGCGGGGGCTGCACTGCGAGTTCCACGTGGACGAGACGCCGCGGGACCTGTGGATGATCGACGGGCTGGCGCCGCCGCCCACGGGCAGCGAGGCGGAGCGGCTCTGGGCACGTGAGAACCGGCCTGTCCCGTATTGATGACGTTCCAAAATCAGCATTTATGGCGAAGTACGAACAACGCAATGATCTTTGCCCCATCCTTGGTCCGCAGAGCGGGCTCCCCCTCTTCCGGAGCCCGTGCCGATCATCGATGGGAGTTTCATGCTCAACCGATATGGGGCGCTGCTGACGGTGGCGACGGCCCTGGCCGCCCTGGGAGCCGTCGCCCCCGCCCAGGCGTCCGCGGCGGCCCCGGTCAGCGTGTCGTTCGCCGCCGCGGAGGACGTGTTCGTCAGCCAGGCGGAGCCCGCCAAGAGCTTCGCCACCGCGACGTGGCTCAGCGTCTGCGGCTCCGGCTGCGGCGGGACCGCCGCCGGGCAGCGCCTGGCACTGACCCGCTTCAAGGTCACCGGCATCCCGGACGACGCCGAGGACGTCAAGGTCACCCTGGACGTCGTCTCGGCCAGGACGACCGCCACCACCGTCTCCGCCTTACCCGTGACGGGCTCCTGGACCGAGGCCGCCACCACCTGGAACACCCGCCCGGCCGTCAGCGGGAGCGCCGTCGCCACGCACACCGGGTTCACCACCGGCGCGACCGCCAAGCTGGACGTCTCCTCCGCGATCGACGGTGACGGCACCTACGCCTTCGCCCTCACCGGGACGTCCGACACCACGACCGTCCTGATGTCGTCGCGCGAGACCGGCGAGCGCGGGCCGAAGCTCACCGTCACCTACACGCCGGGGACGGGCGAGGAGCAGACCGACGGGCCGCTGCCGTTCACCCTGGCGAGCACCTCTGCGCTGCGGGCCGCGGGCAAGAAGGTGTTCGCGCACTACTTCCCGCCCTACCCGATCTCCCTTGACAACGCCGCTGCGGAAAACGATTACTACGCCCGCAACTACCTCAAGCCGGAAGGGGAGAGCGGCAAGCACGCCGCCTACGGCGGGCTGCTGCGCGACCGCCCGACCGGCCGCTCCCCCATCACCGGCGACTACGCGCTCGCCGACCTGAAGACCGAGGTCAAGCAGGCCATCGCCGCCGGCCTCGACGGCTTCACCGTGGACATACTCTCGGTGACCAGCGCGAACTGGACGCGGGTGCAGAACCTGGTCAAGGCCGCCGAGGCCGTCGATCCCGGCTTCAAGATCGTGCTCATGCCCGACACCAACGGGCTGGCCTCCGTGGACAGCGCCACCCTGGCCAAGGCCGTCGCCGGGCTCGCCGCGTCCGACTCGGTCTACCGGCTCGCCGACGACCGGCTGGTCGTCGCCCCGTTCAAGGCGGAGGGCAGGACCGCCGCCTGGTGGGCCGACTGGATGAAGACCATGGAGACGACGTACGGCATCAAGGTCGCCCTGGTGCCCTGCTTCGTCGACTTCGGCAAGAACCGCGACGCCTTCGCCTCCATCAGCTACGGCTTCTCCAACTGGGGCAGCCGCAGCCCCGCCGGCAACGCCGGCCTCAGCACCAACATCACCACCGCGCACAACCTGGGCAAGATCTGGATGCAGCCGGTGTCGGTCCAGGACGAGCGCCCCAACCAGGGCGTCTTCGACGAGGCCGGCAACACCGAGAACCTGCGCGCCTCCTGGAAGGGCGCCATCGACGGCAAGGCCGACTGGGTGCAGCTCACCACCTGGAACGACTACTCGGAGAACACCCAGTTCGCCCCGTCGAGGAACGCCGGATGGACCTACCTGGACATCAACGCCTACTACCTGACCTGCTACAAGCTGGGCTGCCCGAAGATCACCAACGACGTCGCCTACCTCACCCACCGGGTGCAGCCGGTCGCGGCCACGCCGTCGTACGCGCAGACCAAGCTGATGAAGCTGCGAGCGGGCAGCACCGCCGCCCGCGACACCGTGGAGGTGCTCAGCATGCTCACCGCCGCCGGCAAGGTTTCGGTCACGGTCGGCGGCACCACGCAGACCTATGACGCGCCCGCCGGGGTGTCCGCCAAGACCTTCCCGCTCAGGACGGGCACCGCCTCGGCCGTCGTGACCAGGAGCTCCGCCACCGTGGCGAAGGTGACGTCGCCGTACCCGGTCACGGCGACGCCGTACGTGCAGGATCTGCACTACCGGGCGGCCTCCAGTGAGCGCTGACGGCGGTCACGGATCTTCCAGGGCCGGGACCGCCGGGGACAGCAGCCCGTCCGCGTGCTCGGTCACCTCGCCCCTGACCAGCCGGAAGACGCGGAACTCGTTCGCGTGCGGGCCGCCCTCGGCGTCCCACACGTACAGGAGACCGTAGGAGCCGGGAGCGATCCTGCCGACGTCTGCGAACAGGCCGATGACCGCCGCACCCCACGCGCCGCCGCGGTTGGGGTTGCCGGCCAGGTGGACGAACGGCACGCCGTTCATCCACCGCAGGTCGATCAGCCCGTAGTCGCCGAGCGCGGCCAGGCGCTCCCGGATCTCCCCGACCTGCCGGCGCAGCAGCGCCGGATCGTCGTCCGGGCCCGCGCTCTCGCGGATGGTCAGCCAGCCGTGATACTCGAACACCCGGCCACGCTACCGATCTCCCCTACGACATCAGCAGCAGGGCGGCGATCGACGCCATGAGGCCCGGGCTGTGAGCTGGATCACGGTTGAGGTTGACCTTGGGTCAGGGTGGAAGCTCGGCGCACCGGCCCGGCAGCGGGCCGGATCCTCCAAAGGAACGGAACCCGCCATGACACTCACCAGCCAGGACCAGAGCACCGACGCCGCCGGGCCCGACCGCCCCGAGCTGCGCGAGACGATGGAGGAGCTCGTCGGCTCCGGCTTCCTCGGGATGTCGCTGCGCGTGCGCGACGAGCGCGGCGAGTGGGCCGGCAGCGCCGGGCTGGCCGAGCTGGGCGGCACCACCCCGCCGCCGATCGACGGGCACGTCCGGGCCGGCAGCAACGTCAAGCCGTTCATCGCGACCCTGGTGCTGCAGTTGGTGGCCGAGGGCAGGGTCGGGCTCGACGATCCGGTCACGCGGCACCTGCCCGGGTTCGCGCTGGACGGGCGGATCACGGTGCGGATGTTGCTGCAGCAGAACAGCGGCCTGTTCAACTTCAGCGGCGAGGTGTACGAGGACGGCACGATCGTGCATGGCATCCCCATCCCCTACGGCGCCACGGGCAAGGAGTGGGTGAACGACCGGTTCAGGACCTACCGGCCGCAGGAGCTGGTGGAGCTGGCGCTGTCGAAGCCGCCGCGGTTCGAGCCGGGCGCCGGCTGGAGCTACTCCAACACCAACTACGTGCTGGCCAGGCTGCTGATCGAGAAGGTCACCGGCCGTCCGGTCGCCGAGGAGATGCGGCGGCTGATCCTCGGGCCGCTCGGGCTGACCGGCACCCTCGTGCCGGACGACTCGCCGGAGATCCCCGCGCCGCACGCCCACGCCTACTACCGCTACGAGGAGGACGGCCGGGCCCGGACGGTGGACGTCACCCGGCAGAACCCCTCCTGGGTATCCAGCGGCGGCGACCTGATCTCCACCACCCGGGACCTGCAGACCTTCATCTCCGCGCTGCTGGGCGGCCGGTTGCTGCCCGCCGAGTTGCTGGCCGAGATGTGCACGCCGTACCCGACGGGCATCCCGGACATGGACTACGGGCTGGGCGTGTTCGTGCTGACCACGGCCGGTGGCGGCACCGTCGTCTCGCACAACGGCGCGAGCGTCGGTCATGCCGCGCTGATGTACGGCACGCCCGGCGGCGGCCGGACCCTGACGGCTGCGATCAACTGCGTGGACGACGCCGACCTGACCGTCGCGGCGGCCTTCGCCTCCGCCCAGCACCGGCTGCTCGACGAGGTGTTCGGCGAGGTGTTCGGCGACTCAGCCTCTTGACCCGGCCGTTCAGCCGGTCGGTCTGGCGACACCGATGACATGCTCGAAGTGCCGGAAGGCGAACCGTTCCGCGCTCTCGACGGTGAACCCAGCCCGCCGGATGGCGGCCAGGGTGTCACGCGCGGGGTGGCAGCCTCCTGCGGCCAGCGCCCAGAAGGGCGTCACCAGCCGCTCCGCCAGCGTCACCAGCGGGTTGCCGGAGCGCTGATGCTCGTAGAAGCGCAGCTCACCCCGGGGCGCCAGCACCCTCCGCACCTCGGCCAGCGTCTCCCGCACCCGGGCTGAGCAGCACAGCACCAGCGAGCAGACCACGGCGTCGCAGGAGCCGTCGGCGACGGGCAGGGCCAGCAGGCTCCCGTCCAGGATCCGCACCGGCGTCGCCAGCCGGTCGGCGACGCCCCTGGCCGCCGCCCGGAGGAACGGGTCGGGCTCCACCAGGACGATCTCCGTCACGTCCGCCGGGTAGCAGCTCAGCTTCACCCCGTCGCCCGCCCCCAGCTCCAGGACGCGCCCGCGCAGCCCCGCGAGGAGACGCCCGCGCTGCGGGGTCGGCGTGACGCCGTTCCGCACCCCGCGCGGGTGATGGAACTGTTCCATGCCCTCGGCGAGGCTCTGCCTCAAGAAGGGCGGGGCCGCCCGGCCGCCCGTGTGCACGGTCATGTCTCCTCCTGGGATCCGCATTTCCACTATCGGGCCGGGAGGCTCAGGAGGGGCGGGGTCGCTACGTAATCCTGACGGGTTCGGCCGGGATTCCTACGCGTCCTTGAGGTCAGGCCGGTCGTTCATGAGCCGGGCGAGGCGGTCCCAGGCCGGGGACGAGGCGCCGGCCTGCGACTGGGCGGCCAGCCTGGCGATGGCCGGGTTGGTGACCGGCCGCCCCTCGGATCGGCTGTGGTGGCGGCCGAACCAGTCGCGGGTGCGCTCGGCCAGGCCGGGCAGGCGGTCGTCGTCCGGCGGCCAGTCGTAGGCGGCGTCGTGCTCCAGGTACAGGTCGCGGAACTCGGGGTCGGCCAGCAGCTCGGCCTTCTCGGCGATCCAGATGGAGGCGTCCTCGGGTGAGGCCGTCTGCATGAGGATCCAGCCGTCGCGTTCCAGCCGCCTCTGCCGCTCGCTGACGCCGAGCCGTCGCAGGTCGTCGAGGTAGTCGGCGACCTGCGGGGAGACGAACAGCCGGTCGCCGCCGTGGAGCTGGGCGAGTTGCTCGCGGGTCCGCCGCAACTGCTCGATGCGTTCCTCGAGGCCCTGGTCGATCTCGGTGATGGCCGCCGTGAGCGTCTCCTGGTCGGCGTCGAGCAGGTCCTTGATGCGGGCCAGCGGCACGCCCGCCTGCGCCAGCGTCCTGATCTTGACGAGCAGGACGGCGTGCTCGGCGGTGTAGCGGCGGTAGCCGGAGGAGTCGCGGCCTGGTTCGGCGAGCAGGCCGCGCTCGTGGTAGTGGCGGATGGCCTTGGTGGTCACCGCGGCGTAGTCCGCGAGCTGGCCGATCGTGAGCATGCCGGACATCCTTCCACCCCCGCCGTCAGGCGCGTCTGGTCAGGCGGCCGCCCCCGTTGCGGAAGCGCGCCCGGCCGTCGCGGACGTCGTGGTAGGAGACGAGCAGCAGCCGCAGGTATCCGTCGAACGTCTCCAGCGGGTACCCGGCGGGCGCGAACAGGCCGGGCCTGATCGCCACGTACCGCTGCGGCGGGGCGGAGGTGGTGCCGCCGGCGAACTCCGTGAAGATCCGCTCCTGCGAGGCGTCCGCCGGCTCGTAGGTGGTCCGCTCCTCCAGCTCGCCGTCCACGATGGTGACGTCGATGCGGAGCTGGTTCGAGCGGTACGTGCCCACGTACGGGGTGAGGTCGACGTCCTGCCCCACCTCGGTGATCAGCGAAGGGATCGGGACGCCGAGATGGTCGCGCAGCAGCCACTGCAGGAGCTGGTCCTGCAGCATGAGCGCGCCCGGGGTGTTGCCGAACGCGGTGAAGACCAGGTCGTACTCGGGCACGACGCACAGGATCGACACGCCGCCGGGCGAGGCGCCCGACATGGCCAGCACGGTCGTGCCGCCGAACGGGTACAGCACCCAGCCCAGGCCCATCGGCGGGGTGTTGGGCGCTTCCATGTCGTACGAGACCCGCTGCATGAGCGCGACCGACTCGGCGGACAGGACCCGCTCGCCGGTGGGGGACACCCCGCCCGCGAGGTGGGTGCGCCCGAAGGCGAGCAGGTCGGCGACGGTGCCGATCGGGGTGCCGCCGGCCGGGCCCCAGGTGTCGGGCAGCGTGAACATGCCCGTGACCTTGGCCTCCATGGTCTCGGGGTCCGGGAAGTGGCCGACCGCCGTGCCGCGCAGGATGGCCTGCTCGGCCGAGGTGCTGGAGTCCTTCATCCCGGCGGGCGCGTAGACCTCCCGTTCGAGCAGCTCGGGGAACGGCGTGCCGGTGACCACTTCCAGCAGCCGGCCGGCGACGATCATGCCGCCGTTGGAGTAGCTGAGCTGCTCGCCCGGCTCGAACAGGGTGCCGCAGCCGCTCGCCAGCCCGGCGACGTACGTCTTCAGCGCGTCCCGGCCCTTGGCGTCGGGGAAGAACAGGTCGGCGTCGATGCCGTTGGTGTGCGAGATCAGGTGCCGGACCAGGATCTTGTCCGCCGCGCCCGGCACGGCCAGGGCGAACTCGGGCAGGTACGCGACGACGGGCGCGTCGAGGTCCAGCCGGCCCCGCTCGGCCTGCTGCAGGACCAGCGTGGTGGTCAGGACCTTGGTGACGGAGCCGAACAGGAAGCCGGTGTCGGCGAGCATCGGCGCGCCGGTGGCGAGGTTCGCGGTGCCGTGGGCGACGATGACCTGCTCGCCCGCGTGGTGGACGCCGGCGACGAACCCGGGGACTTGGGCGGTCTCGCAGTAGTCCGTGATCTGGTGGCGGATCTGGGCTTCGACGGCGGTTTCGAGTGCGTTGTTCTCCATGCGTCAGATCGTCCAACCTTGCCCCTGGGGCAAGGTCAAGCAAGAATCTCCGGGCGCTATCCGGCGTTGCTAAGTACCGGTAGTGAGTGCTACTTTCTACCGGTAGTCAGCGACACCGATTAGCTGAGCGCGTACGGGGGGACCTGGACATGGCCGCGGAGCCGACCGAGCCGAAGAGCCGCTACCTGCACTACCTGGAGGCCGTCACCGGGCCGCTGGAGGACAAGAAGCGCTTCCGGCAGTACAAGGCGCGCGTCAAGCGGCTGCCCGGCCACTACCGCATCGCCGCCGAGGCGCTGGAGCGCTACCTCATGCACTTCGGGCCCGCCGACGGCAGCGGCGCCATGCAGATGTACGAGGACCTCGCCGAGCTGCTCGAACGCAGCGCCGCGGACGGCACGCCGATCCGGGACGTGTTCGGCCAGGACCCGGTGGAGTTCGTCGAGGCGTTCATGGCCAACTACCCGCTCGGCCAGTACCGCAGGCGGGAACGCCGCCGCTTCACCGACGCCATCGCCCGCGCCGCCGGCGAGGAGCCCGCCTCCTCCCGCAGCGACGACCTCTGATGACCGCGCCGCGCACCGCCCGTCAGTCGAAGGTCTCGTGCACCGTCTCGGGACCGTCGTCGTCCAGCTCGATCCGGACCCGGTCGATGACGCCGGTGAACGCGAACCCGCGCGGATAGTCCCAGCTCACCGGCGACAACGCGTCCCGCCCCAGCACCAGCCCCTGCCACCCGATCAGGTACCGGGCGGTGGTGAGCGGCTCCTTGGCGGAGGCCGGGCGGCCGTCCACGGCGAGGCTGGCGACGCCCTGGCAGGGGCCGGTACGGGTGAGGACGACCGACAGGGTGTGCTCGCCGGGCGGGACGTCACGGTCGCCGTGCACGCGGTAGCGGGTGCCGTGGTGGTGGTACTCGTAGTGCAGGCGGCCTCCGGCGAGGTAGAGGACGTGGCCGCCGTTGACGTCGCCCTGCGACAGCAGCACGCCCTCGTCGCCGGCGCGCAGCCGCACCTCGGCGTCGATGCGGTAGGAGCGGTCGTAGATGAGCGGGGTGACGCCGCCGGGGATGCGGCTCAGCTCGGGGTAGAGGACGAAGCTACGCCGCCGCCTGGGTGAGGCGGCGCTGTGGTACCTGGCGGCGCGTTCGGCGAAGTTGCGGTCGTCCAGCGGGAAGACGTCGTACCGGTCGGCCTCCGACCACCAGCGGCCGATCAGCTCGTGCAGCACGTCCGGGCGTTCGGCGGCCAGGTCGTGGCATTCGGAGAAGTCGTCGTCCAGGTGGTACAGCTCCCACCGGTCGTCGTCGTAGGAGGTGCCGCGCTCGTGGTAGGCCACGGCCTTCCAGCCTTCGTGCCAGATGGCGCGGTGCCCGTACATCTCGAAGTACTGGGTGGTGCGGCGGGTCGGCGCGGCGGGCGCGTCGAAGGTGTAGCGCATGGAGACGCCGTGCACGGGGAGCTGGGCGAGGCCCTGGCGGGTGGCGGGCATCTCGGCGCCGACGGCGTCCAGGATGGTGGGGGTGACGTCGATGACGTGGTGGAACTGGCCGCGCACGCCGCCGGGCGGGGTGTGGCCTGGCCAGGAGACGATGAGCGGCGCGCGGACGCCGCCGGCGTGCGTGTTCTGCTTGTAGCGCTTGAGCGGGGTGTTGCCGGCCTGCGCCCAGCCCCACGGGTAGTTGCCGTGGCAGCGGGGCCCGCCGATCTCGTCGAGGCGGGCGAGGTTGTCGGCGTGCGGCACCTCGGCGCCGTTCTCGTAGGCGATGGAGTTGGTGTTGCCGAGCGGCCCGCCCTCCTGGCTGGCGCCGTTGTCGGACAGGAGGACGACGAGGGTGTTCTCGCGGGTGCCGAGCCTGTCGAGGTGGGCCAGGAGCCGGGCGAGGTGGGCGTCGGTGTGCTCCATCATCGCGGCGAACGCCTCCTGCAGGCGGGCGGCGACGCGGCGCTCGTCCCCGGGCAGCTCGTCCCAGGGGCGGACGCCGTCGTTGCGCGGGGCGAGCGCGGTGCCGGGCGGGATGACGCCGAGCTCGATCTGGCGGGCGTGCCGGCGCTGCCTGATGACGTCCCAGCCCTCGTCGTAGCGGCCCCGGTAGCGGCGCAGGTACTCCTCGGGCGCCTGGTGGGGCGCGTGGCCCGCGCCCATCGCCAGGTAGAGCAGGTACGGCTTGTCCGGGCCGACCGACTTGTGGTCGGAGACGCAGGCGATGGCCCGGTCCACGAGGTCCTCGGTCAGGTGGTAGCCCTCCTCCGGGGTGCGCGGCGGCTCCACCCGGTGGTTGTCCTGGACGAGCTCGGGATGGTACTGGTCGCTGATCCCCTCCAGGAAGCCGTAGTAGCGGTCGAAGCCCCTGCCGAGGGGCCACTGGTCGTAGGGGCCGATCGCGCTGGTCTGGTCCATCGGCGCCAGGTGCCACTTGCCGAACGCGTAGGTGTTGTAGCCGGTGTCGCGCAGCACCTCGGCGAGCGTGGCGGCGCGGTGCGTCACGGTGCCGCGCTTGCCGGGGAAGCCGCTGTCGGCGTTCGACAGCAGCGACATGCCGACGGCGTGGTGGTTGCGGCCGGTGAGCAGCGAGGCGCGGGTGGGCGAGCACAGGGGCGTGACGTGGAAGTTGGTGTAGCGGACGCCGGAGGCGGCCAGCGCGTCCATCGTCGGGGTGGCGATCTCGGAGCCGTAGCAGCCGAGGCTGCCGAAGCCGACGTCGTCGAGGACGATGACGATCACGTCCGGCGCGCCCTCGCGCGGCGTGGGCGGCTGCGGCCACCACGGCGTGGAGTCCCGGTAGGTGCGGCCCACGTGTCCGGGCGTCATGCGTAGATCCTCTCTTCGAGCTGGCGCAGGGTCAGGCCGCGCGTCTCGGGGGCGAGCCAGGCGGTGACCACCACGTTGACCAGGGCGAGGGCGGCGATCACCAGGAACGACGCGCCGCCGAGCGCGTCGAACATGCTGGGCAGCGCCAGCGTGCCGACCACGCTGCCGCTCTTGCCGACCATGTTCACGACACCGACCGCGCGGCCCCGCACGGAGGCGGGGAACAGCTCGGGCGCCCACGAGTAGAACGCCAGCGAGGTGCCGCCGTTGATGACCGCAATCGTCACGGCGAAGGCCACCAGCACGATCCACGAGGTGCCGAACGCGGCCCAGATGAGGAACGTGCACGCCGCCGCGACCGCCGTGCCGGTGATCGCGATGAAGCGGCGGCCGATCGACTCGATCACCCACAGGCAGACGACCAGGCCGAGCACGACGGCCAGGGCGGTCGTGGAGGCGGTGAAGAGCAGTGAGGTGAACGTGCTGGGCGTGACGATCCGGTTGATCAGGGTGGGCTGGTAGAGCAGGATGGCCGAGCCGTACAGGTTGTTGAAGCCCCAGTACACGCAGAGCATGACGAGGCTGGTCAGGAGGGGTTTGCGGAACAGGATGCGGATGGAGGCGGCCTGCCTGCCGGTGTGGGTGGCCGGGGCGGGGTCCGGGCCGGTGTTCTCGCCGGAGGTGGCGTAGCGCCAGGCGGCCAGTGCCTCCTCGTGCCGGCCGTGCGCGCGCAGCCAGTACGGCGACTCGGGCGTACGGCGGCGCAGGAACAGCAGCAGCACCGCCGCCAGCGCGCCCGTGGCCATCACCCATCGCCAGTGCTCCACCCCCGCCGCCGTGAAGATCAGCAGCGTGACGGCGATGGCGGTCAGCGCGCCGAGCATCCACGCCACCCCGCCCAGCCCGGTGAACGTGCCGCGCCGCCTGGACGGGATGAACTCGGCGATCAGCGCGGCCGAGGCCGGCATGTCGGCGCCGATGGCGAAGCCGACGAAGAAGCGCAGCGCGATGAGCTGCCACACGTCGCCGACGAGCAGGAACCCGAGCGAGGCCAGGACGAACACCGCCATCGAGGCGAAGAAGACCGGGCGGCGGCCGAGCCGGTCGGTCAGCGGTCCGGTGAGCAGGGAGCCGAGTGCCATGCCGATGAACGCCGACGCGCCCACCAGGCCGAGGATGCCGGGGTCCGGCGACAGCTCGGGCACCACGCCGAGCAGTGCGCCGGACAGGACCAGCAGGTCGTAGCCGTCCACGTAGTAGCCGCCGATGGCGGTGAGCGCGATGCGGCGCTGCCCGCGGGTCAGGCCTCCCGCGTCGAATTCGACAGTCTCGCTCGTCATGCGGGCGAATCTATGCGCGCCGTAACCATTCGTCTATTGCCATGGTGCGACTCATGACCATACGTTTTTCGGATGATCGAACGTATGGACCTGCAGCTCGCCTGGCTGACGACCTTCGTCGCGGTCGTGGACCACGGCGGTTTCACCGCGGCCGGGCGGGCGCTCGGCCGGTCGCAGCCCCGGGTCAGCGCGCACGTCGCCGCGCTGGAGCGGGCCGTCGGCGACACGCTGCTCATCCGTACGAGCAAGGAGGTCACGCTCACCGTGGCGGGGGCCAGGTTCCTGCCGAAGGCGCGTGCGGCGCTGGCGGAGCTGCAGGCGGGGGTGGAGGAGGTCCGCACGCTGCGCGCCAAGCTCAAGGGGCGCGTCACCGTGGGCGGGTACCCGGGGCTCAGCGCGGTGCTGCTGGCGCCGCTGATGCAGCAGTTCAGGCGGCTGCATCCGGGCGTCTCCGTGGTGCTGCGCGAGGGTGACCCGATGCAGCTGGAGGAGGGGCTGGCGCACGGGGAGGTGGACATCGCGCTGCGCACGTCGGACGTGCCGCAGGTGCACCACGACCTGCGGTCGTCGCAGCTGTTCCACGAGAAGATCGTGCTGGTGGCGCCCAAGGGGCATGCGCTGGGCGCCGGGTCGCCGGTGGAGCTGGCGTCGCTGTCCGGCGGCACCGTCATCGTCACCGGCGATCCGTATGCCGGGTGGGCCGACTATCGTGACCGGCTCGATCGGGCCGGGGTCGATCCGGCCGAGGTGATGGTGATCGCGCAGGCCACCACGATCGTGGCGATGGTGGCGGCGGGGCTGGGGGTGGCGCTGCTGGGGGCGTTCGCGGCGCAGGTGGCGGCGCTGGGGGACGGGGTGGTGACCCGGGAGCTGCCGGGGCCGTTGTGGCGGCGGGAGATCCGGATGTACCGGCGGGCGGGGCGGGTGTCCGCGCCCGCCGTCGATGCCTTCGTCGAGCTGCTTCGTCAGGAGGCGCCGGGCCTGACCTCCCGCACGGCCGTCTGGCCGCGCGGCTGACCTCATCGCCGCACGGCCGGGTGGCCGGCCGCAGAAGTGACCCCGTGCCGGTGCCGTCCGCTCGACAGGCCCCTTGCCGGGCGGACGGCCGCCGTCCTAGCCCTTCGAGGGCTGCCCGAACCAGCCGGTGAGCGCTTCCCGCAGCGCCTGCGCGGCGGTTTCGGCGGGCGCGTCGAGGGGGGCGGCCCAGGCGATGTGGGCGTCCGGGCGGATCAGCAGGGCGTCGGCGGGCCGCTCGTCGGTCTTGGCGGTGTGGACGTCGACGCGCCCGTCCCACTCCTGGGCGACCTGGCGCAGCTCAGGACGTCCGGCGAGGTCGAGCAGGACGGGCCGTGCGGCGCGCATGAGCTCGGCGACGCTGGTGGCGCCCTGGTCGGTGTGCAGGGCCAGGTCAGGGGCGAAGGCGCCGGCGAGGGGGTGGGGGTCGGCGCCCGGCATCGGGTAGCGGATGTCGGCCCCGGCGATGAGCGCGCCCATGCGGCGCAGCGGCTGCTCGTCGGACAGCAGTTCCTGGAAGACGGCCCGCAGCGCCTCGGCGGCCGGGTCGTGCCCGCGCCGCAGCGCCACCTGGGCGCGGGTGTGCAGCATGGTGCGGGCGCCGGCGAGGTGGCGTTCGTCGTGGTAGGTGTCGAGCAGGCCGGCCGGGGCCCGGCCGTTCAGGTCGGCGGCCAGCTTCCAGGCCAGGTTGACGGCGTCCAGCATGCCGGCGTTGATCGCCACGCCGGTCGCCGGGAACAGGTGCGCCGCGTCGCCGGCCACCAGGACGCGCCCCTGCCGGTAGCGTTCGGCCTGGCGGGCCTTGAAGGTGAAGCGCGACAGCCGGTGCGCCTCGCCCACCGGCAGCCGCACGCCGAGCACGCGGTGCAGGCTGTCCTGCAGCTCTTCGACGGTCATCGGGACGTCGTCGTCGTACTCGGCGGTCTCGTCCTCGATCGTGTAGAGGGAGACACGGCGGGAGTCCGGCGAGGAGCCCAGCCCGAACAGGCCGCCGTCCGTCCGGGTGAAGCCGGCGCTGACGGTGCCGGAGCCGGGGACGTCGAGGTCGCCGTTGCCGAGCACGGTGACCGTGTCGGGCAGGGTGACCTGGGCGAGCCTGTTGACCTCCGGGTAGGTGACGCCGGGGAAGCCGATGCCCGCCCAGTCGCGCACCCGGCTGCGGGCGCCGTCGCAGCCGACCAGGTAGCGGGCGGTGAGCTGGTAGGCGCCGTCGGGGCCGCGCACGTCCACGGTCACCGCGCTGTCGTCCTGGCTGACCGCGGTCACCTCGTGGCCGCGCCGGACGTCGAGGCCGAGTTCGGCGGCGTAGTCGTCGAGGACGCGTTCCAGCGACTGCTGCGGGAGCGGCAGGGCGTGCATCGGGGTTTCCGGCAGCTTGGTGAGGTCCACGTGCACGCCGCCGTAGGGGAAGACGGGCGGCGGGACGGGGTCGGTGCAGGCCGCCTGGAACCGGTCCAGCAGGCCGCGGTAGCGCAGCAGTTCCAGGATCTGCCCGCCGAGGCCGCCCGCCTTCGGCGTGTCGCGGCGTTGCGGTTTGCGCTCCAGGACCAGCGGGTGCACGCCGGCCAGGCGCAGTTCTGCGGCCAGCATCAGGCCGGTCGGGCCTGCGCCCACAATGATCACGTCAGTCATTCAGGTGTTTCCTTCACGTTCGGCTGGGCGGCGCGGGTCTGGCTACGACTGGCGCGTTCGGTCACCTCAGGGGCGATCCCATCTCGGGGTCGCATAGTAGTGCAGAGGACGCGGCACGGGCCTAACCGGACTTATCCGCCGAGCCCGTCGATCCGGGCGCGCAGGGCGCCGGCGTCGCCCGGGGCCAGCTCGGCGACGAGGTCGAGGGCGCGCCCCAGGGTCCGCCGCCCCTCCGCCACCCGGCCCGCCGCCACCTGCGCCTCCCCCAGCCGCTGCAACGTTCTGGCGCCCAGCGCGCGGTTGCCGCCCCGCCACGACAGTGACCGCAGGTAGTAGGCGATGGCCTCCTCGTACTGGCCGAGCAGGTGGTGGATGTAGCCCATGCTGTCGAGGGTGGCCGACTCGCCCGGCTCGTCGTCCAGCTCGCGGTGGATCAGCAGGGCCTCCTCGCAGCGGCGCAGCGCCTCCCCGTACGCGCCGAGCCGGGCGTGGAACCAGCCGACGTTGTTGAGCACCCGCCCCTCGCCCGCGCGGTCGCCCGCCGACCGGTGCAGCCGCAGCGCCTCCTCGCACAGGGCCAGGCCCTCCGCGTAGCGGCCCTGGCGGTCCTCCAGCACGCTCAGGTAGGTGAGGCAGACGCCCTGCCCGACCGGGTCGTCCAGCGTGCGGAACAGGGCGAGGGCCTGGCTCAGGTGGGCTCCGCTCGTCCCGTCCTGGCCGAGGCGGATGAGCGCCTGGGCGAGCCCGACGCGGACGTGCGCCTGCGCGGCCGGGTCCGCCAGCCGCAGGGCGGCCTCCAGCGCTGTCCGGTACATCGCCACCTGGTCGTCCGAGCGGCCCTCCTGCGACAGGAAGCCCCAGCAGGCGCAGGCGAGCTGCCAGGCGTGCGCGTCGAAACCGGCGCGCGCGGCATGCCGGATGGCCGCCAGCAGCGTGCGGTGCTCGCGGCCGAACCAGGCCAGGCTCTGCGCGCGGTCGGTGATGCGGGCCACGACCACGCCCGGCCTCGGCCCCGGCAGGGTCAGGGGCACCCGGTGCAGCATCTCCAGCAGCCCGTCGCCGAGGTGGGCGCTGTGCAGGTAGTGGTCGAGCAGCCGGTGCAGGGCCTCGCGGCGCTCGCCGTCCGAGTCGTGCAGGAGCGTCAGCTCCTCGGCGTACGCGCGGAGCAGGTCGTGCCAGCCGTAGCGGCCGGGTGAGGGTTCGGCGGCCAGGTTGGCGCGGGTCAGCTCGGTCAGCAGGCGGCGGGCCTCCCGGACGGTGACCCCGGCCAGGCTGGCGGCGGCCGACGTGGAGATCTCCGGCGCCGGTAACAGGCCCTTCAGGCGGAACAGGCGGGCGGCGTCCGGGGTGAGGGCGCGGTAGGACCAGGAGAAGACGGTGCGGAGGTTCGTCCCGGTGTCGCCGCCGTCGAAGACGTCGAGGTTGCCTGGTTCGTCCCCTGCCTCCGGGCCGTCCGCTTCTTCCAGGCCTGTGATCAGGGCGCGGAGCGGGAACGCCGGGCGGGTGTGGGCGCGGGCCGCCACGATGGACAGGGCCAGCGGCAGCCCGGCGCACCGGGAGACGATGTCGTCCACCGCCTGCGGCTCGGCGCCCACCTTGTCCTTGCCGAGCCGGCGCGCCAGCAGCTCGCGGGACTCGGCGGGCGAGAACAGCCGCAGCGACAGCGTTCGGGCGCCCTCCGCCGCGACCAGGCCGGTCAGCTCGGCCCGGCTGGTGATCAGCGCCAGGCAGCCCGGCGCGCTGGGCAGCAGCGGGCGGACCTGGTCGGCGTCGAGGGCGTTGTCGAGCAGGATGAGCATCCGGCGGCCGGCCAGCAGGCTGCGGTAGAGCCCCGCCTGCGCGTCCAGGGTGGCGGGGATCAGCTCGGGCGGCACTTGCAGGGCGTCCAGGAACAGGCGCACCGCCTCGGCGGGGGAACGGGCGGCGTGCGTGGGGCCGTAGCCCTGGAGGTTGACGTAGAGCTGGCCGTCGGGGAAGCGGTCGCGGGCGCGGTGCGCCCAGTGCACGGCCAGGGTGGTCTTGCCGACGCCGCCGGTGCCGGTGACGACGACGCACGGGGCCGGGGCCTGGTCCGGTCCTGGGGCGGTCAGCCGGTCCAGGGCGGCCAGTTCGTCCTGGCGGGCGGTGAACGGCTCGGTGTCCGGGGGGAGGTGGCGGGGGACGGCGGGCTGCGGCGTCGAGGGCGAAATCGGGCCCTTCACCGCAGAAGCCGCGCCGCGTGCCGAGGCTTCTTCGCGGCCCGCCAGGATCGCCTGGTGCAGGCGTTGCAGCTCCTCCCCCGGCTCGATCCCGAGCTCCTCGGCGAACCGCCGCCTGACCCCGCGGAAGACCGCCAGCGCCTCCGTCCGATGATCACCCCGCAGCAACGCCGTCATCAGCAAGGACACCAGCCGCTCCCGCAGCGGGTTCTCCCCCACCAGCGGCGTCAGCTCGGCGGCCACCTCCTGGTGCCGCCCCTGCCGCAGGTCGAGCGCGACCCGCCGTTCAAGGGCCGCCAGCCGCTCCTCCTCCAGGCCGGGCAGCACGACGTCGGGCAGCCAGCGCCCCGCCACGTCCGCCAGGGGCGGCCCCTGCCAGAGCGTCAGGGCGGCGCGCAGCAGGTCGGCGGCGCGTGCGGGGTCCGGCTCGCCGCCGGCGTCGCGCACCAGGTCGCGGAAGCGGTGCAGGTCGACGCGGTCGCGGCCGGCGGTGAGGCAGTAGCCGCGCGCCGAGGTGGTCAGCGCCGCCTCGGGGAACGGGGCGAGCAGGCGGCGCAGCCGGGAGATGTGCCCCTGGACGGCGTTGCGGGACGACTCGGGCGGCTCGCTCCCCCACAGCGCGGTCTGCAGCCGGGCCACGGGCACCGGACGTCCCGGTTCGAGCAGCAACATCGCCAGAACGGTCCGGTGCTGCGGCGTGGCCGGGCCCAGGCGCCGCCCGGCGTGCCACGCTCCCACCGGCCCCAGCAGACGGAACTCCACGCCCTCGACGGTCACGTCGTCCCAAGCCTCCAGCCGCTTCCCCGGCGATCGCCGTCATTGATCACCGAGGGCAGCCTAACTGCGCGTTCAGCAGAAAATCAGCGCTATTTCAGTACCTCATCGCACTCTGGTCACAGTTGGCATCCAGCGCCACATGAGCCATGAGGAGGCACATCATGGAGATCAAGGTCAAGAAGGTCGAGTCCGTCAAGGCTACTCAGAACCCCGCCACGTGAGGCGCTGACACCGCCTGACGATTTTCCCCGCGGGGAGGGGCGCCACGCTCCTCCCCGCGGGCCCTGGCATGTGTACTTGGCTGGCCGCGGGAGGCACGATGCGTGTGGCGTTGAAGGAATGCGAGTGGGAGACGATCGGCGCGGATCTCCTGGTGGTCTTCGACGCTCGCGAGGCGATCACCCTGGACGATCCGGAAGGGCACGTGGCCGCGCTCCTGGCCGAGCTGCGCCGGGCCCCGCAGACCGCGGCCGAGCTGAGCGTCTCGCTCCAGCGGCGCGGCATCCCGCTCTCGGAGGAGGACGTCGGCGGCGGCCTGACCGGCCTCGACTCGCTGGGCCTGGTGGAGGACGCCGACGGCCGTACGCTCGGCGACCTCGACGAGGACGAGCGGCACTTCTCCAACCTCAGCTTCTACGGCACCTACTCCGGTCTGGAGCGGCGGCGGGCCGGGTTCCACCGGCCGCTGAGCGAGGCCCACGTGCTGGTGCTCGGGGTCGGCGGCGGCGGTTCGTCCCTCGTCCAGTGCCTGGCCGGGCTGGGTGTCGGCGAGCTGACGCTGGTCGACCAGGACCGCGTCGAGTCCCGTAACTTCGCCCGGCAGTTCCTCTACCACCACGCCGACATCGGGCTGTCGAAGGCCGAGCGGGCCGCCGCGTGGGTGCGCGACTACGACCCGCGCATCAAGGTGCGCGCCGCCGATCGCTGGGTGTCCGCGCCGGAGGATCTGGAGGACCTGATCCAGGGCGTGGACCTCGTCGCGGGCGGGCTCGACGGCCATCCGCACGCCAACCTCTGGGCGAACGAGGCCGCGGTGCGCAACGGCGTCCCGTACGTGCTGGGCGGGGCCAACCGCAGCCAGCTCATGTACCTGTCCGTGGACCCCGGCCGCACGGCCTGCCTGGCCTGCGACTACGCCGACCGGCCTGTCGGTGACGGGCCGGACGCGGCCGCGTACCGGATCGTGGAGAACATGAAGCTGAGCAACCCGCTCACCGGGCCGATGGCGATGCAGGTCGGCTCGCTGCTCGCGCTGGAGGCGCAGCGCTACCTCACCGGGTACGAACCGCCGCGCGCGGCCGGCCACCGCGTCACCCTGGACCTGCGCACCGGACTGGTGCCCGAGTGGCAGCCGCTGCCCAGGAACCCCGGCTGCCAGGTCTGCGCCCTGGCCCCGGCGCGCGAGAGCGGGCGCCGATGAGCACCGCCCCGGTCAGGCTGAAGCCGCTCAGCGTCGTGCCGGAGGGCGACGACGAGGTCCTGGTGGGCGACCCCGCCAGTGGCACGTTCGTGACGATCCCGGCGGTGGGCGGGGTGGTGATCGCCGCTCTCCAGCGCGGCGCGAGCGTCGAGGAGGCGGCGGCCGAGGCCGAGGCGTTCGCCGGGGAGCCGGTCAACGTCCCGTCCTTCGTGGAGACGCTCGGTGAGCTGGGGTTCCTGGCTCCCGGGGAGAACGGGGACGCCGCGGAGCCCGTCCGCACCGCGCCCATCCAGGCCCGCCGCTGGATGACCAGCGTCCGCCCCGAGCTGGTCCGCCCGTTCTTCGGCCGGGTGGCCTGGGCCTGCTACGCCGCCTGCCTGCTGTACGCGCTGGCCGTCTTCGCGCTGCGGCCCGGCCTGCTGCCCGACCCCGCGGTGGACGCGTTCCCGTTCGAGGACGTCGGCCTGAGCGCGCTGGCCTGGCTGCCGTTCGTCTGGTTCGCGGCGGCCAGCCACGAGTGCGGCCACTGGCTGGGCGCGCGGGCCCTCGGCATCCAGACGCGCTTCGGCGTCGACCGCCGCCTGTGGATGCTGGTCTTCGAGACGGACCTGACCCAGCTCTGGACGCTCCCCCGCCGTCAGCGGTACGGCCCCCTGCTGGCGGGCCTGGCCGTGGACTGCGTCCTGCTGGCCGCGCTGCTCACCGGGCGGCTGCTGATCGACACCGGGGTGTGGCACGCGCCGGAGCTGGCAGGGAGGCTGCTGGCCGCGTGGGTGTTCATCAAGGTCATGCAGATGCTCTGGCAGAGCCTGGTCTTCCTGCGCACCGACCTGTACGCGGTGCTCGTCAACGCCCTGGGCTGCCGCAACCTGTGGCGGGTGAAGACGCTGATGCTCAAGCGGGCCCTGTCCGGGCTGACGGCCGAGGAGGCGGCGGAGCTGGCGGACGCGACCGACACCGACCTGCGGGTGGGCCGCTGGTTCCGGTGGGTGTGGCTGGCGGGCTTCGCCGGTGTGATCGTCTGGTTCTGCGTCCTGCTGCTGCCGGTCTTCGCCGAGACGCTGAGCTGGGCCGCCGAGGGGCTCGCCGAGGGGCCGCTGACGGCCGCGTTCTGGTACCGCCTGCTCTGCGTCACCCTGCTCCTGGGGCCCGAGACCCTGGCGCTGGTCCTGACCGTCAAGGAGTACGCGGGCCGCCTCACGGCCCGGCGCGCGGCGCGCGCGAGCTAGTCGGCGGACCTCAGCAGCATCGCCTCCACCTCGGTGCCCGCGTCGGCGGTGCAGACGTACGTGCAGCTCCCTGTCGCCGGCTCGACGTAGTACAGGGTCGCCCGCTTGCCGCACTTGGCGCAGAAGGCGGACGGCCCGCCGCCGAGCTCGGCCAGGCCGACCTTGATCTCCGGGATGAGAAAAGCCATGCGGGCAGCATAGATCAGCATGTCCCGGACTTCTGGGGCGACAACGGGTCTTGCCGGATTCATGGCCCGCAGATGGTCCTACAGGGATGCCGGCGCTTGGCTAGAGCTGCCGGACGAGGTCGAGCGTCCGCCGCCGGACGGACTCGTCGCCCAGGGCGCTGACGAGCAGATCGGTGACGCCCGCCTCGGCGAAGCGGGCCAGCTCCTTGGCGACCGTGTCCTCGTCCCCCGCGATGACGGTCTCGTGCAGGCCGGACAGCCCTTGCAGCTCCAGCAGGGACCGGTAGCTGGCGAAGCCCGCCGCGAAGCCGAGCCGGTCGGCGACCTGGCGGCGCACGCCGTCGGGGTCGGACGACACGGCCACCAGGGCCGCGGCGACGACGCGCGGGGCGGGGCGGCCCGCCGCCCGCGCGGCCTCGGTGATGCGCGGCACGATGTGGTCGGCGAGGGCGGCTGCCCCGGTCCAGGTCGTGACGGTGCCGTCGGTCAGCTCGCCGGCGATGCGCAGCATGGCGGGGCCGAGCGCGGCCAGCAGGACGGGCGGCGGGGTGGCGCCGGGCACCTCGACCTGGCCGGCGGCCGACAGCGTCTCGCCCCGGTACTCGACGGCCTCGCCGCGCAGCAGGGGCAGCAGCGCGTTCAGGTACTCGCGCGTGTGCCGGGCGGGCCGGTCGTAGGACAGGCCGTAGGAGCCTTCGATGATCTGCCGGTGGCTGGGGCCCACGCCGAGCGTGAAGCGGTTGCCGCCGGCTGCCTGCGCGGTGAGCGCCTGCACGGCGAGTGCGAGCGGGTGGCGCGGATAGGTCGGGACGACGGCGGTGCCCACCTCGATCCCGGGCGTCAGGCGGGCGGCGAGCCCGGCGACGGTGATCGCGTCCAGGGAGGTGAGCTGGCTGAGGAAGGCGCTGGTGAGCCCGCTCGCGGCGGCGGCTGCCACGTCGCCCAGCAGGGTGTCCAGGTCGGTTCCTGCGGTGTTGAGGTAGACGCCGACGCGCATGGGGGCCTCCTTAAGGTGAAGCGGAAATTCCGCTTCCTGTTCCGCAGGGTACAGTAACCTGAATCTGAGATTCCGGATAGGGGAGGCCATGCGAGCCGACGCCAGGCGCAACCGCGAGCGCATCGTCGGCGCGGCACTCGGACTGTTCGCCGAGCACGGGTCCGGCGTGTCGATGGAGGAGATCGCCCAGGCCGCCGGCCTCGGCGTGGGCACGCTGTACCGGCACTTCCCCGACCGGCGCGCGCTGGTCGAGGACCTCGCGGTGAGCACCCTCACGGCGCTGCGCGACCGCCTGCGGTCCACCCGCGACCGGCCGCCGTGGGACGCGCTCGCGGACCTGGTCGGCTACTGCGCCGGCCAGCCCCTCGCCCTGGTCACCTCGCTCACCGGTGCCGCGCCCGCCTCCGAGAGCCGCACCCGGCTCGTCGGCGAGGTGGACGTCCTGCTGCACGACCTGGTCGAACAGGCCCAGAAGCAGCGCGTCCTGCGCGGCGACCTGTCGCCCGAGCAGATCGCCGGGCTGCTCAACGTCGCCATCTGCCGCCCTGGCGCCCGCGCGGACGACCCGCTCACCACGGTCCTCCTGGACGGCCTGCGCACCCACCGTCCGGGCGCCTGACGGTCTTGCGCGGCGGTCCGGGGATGTGCACCCTTGGACGGTGCCCGAGAACGTGGACGGGGTGTGCGAGCACCCGTACGGAAACTCGTGGATCCACCACACGCCCCAGCGGAGCCCCGTGGTCAGCGTGTCGACCGACGCCGTGCCGCGCCAGGACCGCCTGGCCTGGTGGGCGCACATGTCCGCGCACGAGATCGCGCCGACGGCGCTGTCCAGCTCGCACGCCGACGACTTCCACGGCCGGACGCACTCCGTCGACCTGGCGGGCGTGCGGGTGGCCGAGTTCGCGGTGTCGCCGGTGACCGGCACCCGCACCCCCGCCCACATCAGGCGGCACGACCCCGACGTCTACCAGCTCCTCCTGGTGCACGACGGCCCGGTGCGGCTGGAGCAGCGGCGCACCGACTCCCTCCTGCGGGCCGGCGACTTCTCCCTGTTCAGCACCTCGCACCCGTACTTCACCACGTTCGCCGACCTCGGCGCCCTCACCCGGCTGACCATCCTGTTCCTGCCGGGCGACGCGCTCCCCCTGCCCCGCGGCAAGTTCGAACGCCTCCTGGCGCACCGGCTGCCCGCCAGTACCGGCACGGGCGCGATGCTCGCCCGCTACCTCACCGGCCTGCGCGAGCACGCCGCCGGCTGCGACCCCGCCGACCTGCCCCGCCTGGGCACCATCGGCCTCGACCTGGCCGCCACCTTCCTCGCGGGCCGCCTCGGCGCCGAGAGCCTGCTCACGCCCGAGACCCGCCGCCGCACCCTGGCCGCCCGCGTCGACGCCTTCATCGACCGCCACCTCGGCGACCCGGACCTCGATCCGGCGGCCATCGCCGCACGTCACCACATCTCCGTGCGCACGCTGCACCTGCTCTTCCAGGATCAAGCCGAGACCGTGAGCGCCACCGTCCGGCGGCGCCGCCTCGAACGCGCCCGCGCCGACCTCGCCGACCCGCGGCTGCGTGACCAGCCGATCGGCGAGGTCGGGCTGCGGTGGGGGTTCAGGACGGCCGCCGAGTTCAGCCGGGCCTTCCGGACGGCCTACGGCGTCAGCCCGCGCGACCATCGGCGGCAGGCGCTCGGGGCGGAACCCGCCTGAGCACGGACGCCGAAGGCTCATGAGGGGGCCCACGCGACCGGGCGGCATTTGACCTGCCGCGTCCGCGGTGGTGATACTTGTCCCCCAAGCTAGCCAAATTTGGCTAGTGAGCCCCCGGGGAGTCTCATGAGTTCGGTACGGCTGCTGGTGCTGGGAGCGTTGCGCAGGCGAGGCCGCGCGCACGGCTACCAGGTGCGCGCGGATCTCGAGTCATGGGGCGCCCACGAGTGGGCCACCGCCACCTCGGGCTCGGTGTACCACGCGCTCAAGAGCATGGCCGGCCAAGGGCTGCTGGTGGCGCACGGGCAGGCGCCCTCGCAGGCCGGCGGCCCGTCCAGGATCGAGTACGAGCTGACCGGCGACGGCGAACGGGAGTACCTGACCCTCCTCAGCCGGGCCCTCGCCGACCGCACCCCCGACCTGGACGTGCTGGGCGCCGCCATCGGCCTGATCGAGGACCTGCCGAGGGAGCACGCCCTGCGCATGCTGCGCGAGCGGGCGCACGCGATGCGCGAGTGGCGTGCGAGCATCACCGCCCACCTGCCCGCCGGCGCCGACCTGGAGACGTGGGGGCCGATCGGCGAGGTGCTGTCGCTGTGGCTGACCACGGCCGACACCGGCGCCCGCTGGACCGACCGGCTCATCCGCCGCCTTGAGGAAGGCGCGTTCACCATGGCCGGCGAGAACCCCGCACCCCGATAGCCGGAGACACCATGGCCGGCGAGAAACCCGCACCCCGATAGCCGGAGACATCATGGCCGACGAGATCACCGTGCCGTTGCTTCCCTGCCGCTCCATCGACGAGATGGTCGGCTTCTACACGATGCTGGGCTTCGCCCGCACCTACTACCAGACCCGCCCGAACCCGTACGTGTCGCTGCAGCGAGAGGACCTGCGGCTGGACTTCTTCGGCATGCCCGACTTCGACCCGGAGAACTCCTACGGCACCTGCGTGGTCCTCGTGCCCGACACCGGCGAGCTGTTCGAGGCGTTCGCCGCGGGCATGCGCCGGGTGCACGGCAAGCTCCTGGTGACCGGCATCCCCCGGATGACCCGGCCGCGCAAGAGGAAGAACGCCGGCAACGTGTCCGGGTTCACCGTCATCGACCCGGGCGGCAACTGGATCAGGATCATGGCCGCCGCCCCCGTGCCCGAGGAGGAGACGGCCACGGGCAAGCTCACCACGACCCTGCACAGGGCGGTCGTGATGGGCGACTCCCACGGCAAGCACGTACGGGCGGCTCAGATCCTGGACGCGGCCCTCGACCGGGACAGGGACACCGCGACGGCGGCCGAGCAGCTCGAAGCGCTGGCCTACCGGGCCGAGCTGGCGCTGCGGGCCGGGGACCCGGCGGCGGCCGGCGACGCGCTCGCCCGGGCCCGCGCGCTTCCGCTGTCCGGCGACGAGCGTGACAGGCTCGCCGGAACGCTGGCCGCCCTCGACGACGTGGCCGCCGCGCTCCGGCCCGCACCCTGACCACGGGACGAGATCACGACAGGGGTGGCTGCTCCGTGCCCGGGGTGGCCGACGATCCCCCGCGAGCCCGCGCGCGACCTGCTTCGCCACCATCACCACCACGGAGCTGGTCACTCGCCGGCGGTAGGTCTCCCCATGTGCGGCGGCCTGCGCTCGGTCGGCGATGCGGGTTCGGATCCTCGGAGGTGCGGGCCGGATCCTGATCACAGCCCCACGTCCCGGCGGAGCAGGTCGTCGATCTCCTCGCGCCGCACCACCACGCGGGCCGCGCCGTCGACGACCGCGATGACGGGCGGGCGGCCGGTGAGGTTGTAGGTGGAGGCCATCGAGTAGTGGTAGGCGCCGGTGGCGGGGATCGCGACGACGTCGCCCGCCCGCAGGTCGGCGGGCAGCGGCACGTTCTCGGCGAGCACGTCGCCCGCCTCGCAGTGGTGCCCGACCAGCGTGACCTCACGGTCCGGCGCCGTGGCGGCCCGGCCGATCAGGCGGGCGGTGTAGCGGGCGCCGTACAGGGACGGGCGCGGGTTGTCGCTCATGCCGCCGTCCACGGCGACGTAGGTGCGCATGAGCGTGCGCTTGACCGCGATGACCCGGTACAGCGTCAGCCCTGCGGGGCCGCTGATCGACCGGCCGGGCTCGACGCTCAGCCGGGGCACCGGCAGTCCCAGCTCCGCGCACGACTCCTCCAGCGCCTTGAGCACGGTGGCGGCGTACTCGGCGGGGGTCAGGCCGTGCTCGGCGGGCAGGTAGGCGATGCCCTGGCCGCCGCCGAGGTCCAGCTCGGGCAGGACGACGCCGTGCGTGTCCCGGACGCGGGCGAGCTGCTCCACCATGACGCGCACCGCCCGCCCGTACGGCTCCGCGGCGCCGATCTGGGAGCCCAGGTGGCAGTGCAGCCCGGCCAGCTCCAGCTCCGGCCGGCGCAGCACCCGGTCCACGGCCGCGGCGAGGTCCCCGGTGGCGATGGACAGGCCGAACTTCTGCCCCTCGCCGCCGGTGCGGACGGCCGCGCAGGCGCCCGCCTCGATGTCAGGGACGACGCGGAGCAGGATCTTCTGCCTGCTCCCCGGCGGGACCAGCGCCGCCAGCCGGACGATCTCGGCGAGGTTGTCGACGACGATGCGCCCCACCCCGTACCGCACCGCCTCCAGCAGCTCGTGCGGGGTCTTGGCGTTGCCGTGGAAGACGATCCGCCCGGCGGGGAACCCGACGGACCGGGCGATGGCCAGCTCGCCGCCCGAGCAGACGTCCAGGCCGAGCCCCTCCTGGCGGATCCAGGTGGCCATCGCGCGGCACAGGAACGCCTTGGCCGCGTACAGGATGGTCGCGTCCGGCAGCGCGGCGCGGAAGGCGCGGCACCGCTCGCGCACGTCGGCCTCGTCCACCACGTACGCGGGCGTGCCGTGCCGCTCTGCGATCCGCATGAGCGGCACTCCCCCGGTGCTGGCGACCGGCTGGAAGCGGGTGGTGGCCGACCAGGGCTCCACGTGGTCCTGGTGGAGGGCGTGCATCAGGCCACCCGCCTGGCCGGGCGGGACATCGTGCCCGCCGGGTCGATGACGATGCCGACGACGTCCAGCTCGGTGAGCATGCCGCGCAGCGCCGGCTCGGTGAGCACCACCCACCGCTGGTCCGGTCCGAGCACCTGGGCCAGCTTGAGCGGCGAGGTGAACGCGACCGCCGCCCGCTTGCCGGCGGCGGTGCGGAACAGCCGCAGGGCCGAGGCGAACCTGCCCATGCTGACGGGGACGAACAATCGGGGCTCTGACATCTGTTTCCCTCCTGCGAAGGTCGTACATGAGGGACGCTAGAACCGTTTCAGGGCGTGTTTCGCAATCGCTGCGCAATCCGGACGCGCGACCCCGGGAATCCTGACGCGATGTTGACAGCCGACGCGATCACCACAGCCTGCCTCGGGCGCGGAACACCCCGGCGGCCGAGCCGATCACGCCGGTGGCCAGCAGCGGGCCGCCGGGGACGGCGGACAGCGACGTCAGCTCGCCACCGGCCGGAACCCTCGTCCACCGGCCGGATCGGTCGCGGTGGGCGAGGGCGGAGTCGATCCCGTTGACGTCCATGGAGCCGAGGAACCAGTGGCCGCCCCTGCCGTCGGGCACGGGCGGCACGTCCCGGACCATGCGCCCGGCCTGCGCGGAGGTGCTCTCGCTCCGCCAGCCGGCGTCGGTCCGGTGAAGCAGGAACGACGACGTCCCGATCTCCCCGGTGATCCAGACGCCGGACGGATCGGCGGTGATGGCGCGCAGGGGAGGGCTGAGCGGGGCCTCCGGCAGGTGGGCGCTCAGGTCGGCACGGGTCCAGGCCCGCCCGTCGAAGTGGTGCACGAAGGGGCCTTCGGCGTCGAGGGCCCAGATGTCCGAGGCGGAACTGGCGCTGACCCGCATGGCACGGAAGGCGATGTCCGATTCCGACCACTTCGTGCCATCGTAGCGCCACGCCTTGAAGTCACCGAAGATCCACACGTCGTGCCCGGCGACGGCGAGCGTCCAGGCCGTCGCGGGCGCCTTCCTCGCGGCCGTCCAGGCGCTCCCGTCCCAGCGCAGGACGCGGCCACCGGCCAGGGCCCACACCGCGGACGGGCCGGACGCGGCGACCGGGCCGACATCTCCGCGTTCGACGGGGAGATCACTCTTCTTCCAGGAGCCGCCGTCCCAGCGGAAGGCCATGGGCCGGTGCGGGCCGTCGGCCACCGGCACCCAGGCGGCGATGCCCAGGACCTTCCAGCCGAACGCCCAGGCGTCACGCTCGCCGGTGGCGATGACCCGGCCGTAGGTGACGGACGGCCGGCGGGCCACCAGTTCCCAGCGGTCGTTCCCGTCCATCGGCATGTTGCGTAGCGTAGAGCCCGCCGCGTCCCGCCAGTGCGGTGACCATGAACATTCACCGGCTTGACCGCGCTCACGGTGACCCACGCGTTCGCCGATCTCGTCGTTGTGTATGGTCTGTCTTCCGCATCGTGGGGAGGGCAAGGCCGTGGAGCGCGAAACACTGACCGGTTACCTGGACTCGCAGCGCAAGCACGTCCTGGGCATCCTGGACGGCCTTGGAGAGGGGCAACTACGCGAGGTGGTGCTGCCGTCCGGTTGGTCGCCCCGCGACCTGGTGCACCATTTGACCTGGTCCGAGGCGCTTTGGTTCCGCGGCGCGATGGCCGCCGATCGCCAGGTCATCGACACGCTCGTGGAAGGCGAGTTCGGTTGGAAGGTCCCCGAGGAGCTCTCCGGTGCGGACGTGCTCGCGCGGTATCGACGGACGATCGAGCTGTCCAACATGGTCATCGGGGCGACGGCGATCGATGCCGCGCCGGCCTGGTGGCCGACGAAGATGTTCGGTTCGGGGTCATGGCGGCTGGATTCTTTGCGCGAAGTGCTGCTGCACGTGATCGTCGACACTGCGACGCACGCCGGACAACTCGACGCGGTTCGGGAGCTGATCGACGGACGGCAGTGGCTGGTCAACGACGACTGACCGGCCGCGGGTCACTGAACCCGGTGAACGTCAGCGGTCACCGCACCAGCCGAGCCCGAGCCTGTTCACCGCCTCGACGACGGGCGCCGCGCCGTCCTCCACCGAGACCTGGGCCGCGAGCGCCCGCGCCCGCCGCTCATACGCCGGGTCGCCGGCCGCGGTGCTGAGCGCGGCGGCCAGCCGTGCGGAGGTCAGGCGGCGGAACGGGATCGCGGCCGGGGCCACGCCGAGCGCCGCCAGTCTGGACGCCCACAGCGGCTGGTCGTTCATGACCGGCACGGCCACGGCAGGCACCCCCGCCCGCACCCCGCTCCCGGTGGTGCCGCTGCCGCAGTGGTGGGCGACGGCGGCCATCCGGGGGAACAGCCAGTCGTGCGGCACGTCACCGACCGCGAGCACGTCGTCCGAGAGCGGTCCCCGCGGGCCGGTCTGCAGCACGCCGCGCAGCCCGGCCCGTCGCAGCGCCCGTACGGCCAGTTCCGTGTACCGCTCGGCCCGCGCGCCCGCCAGGCTGCCGAACCCGACGAAGACCGGTGCGGGCCCGGAGGAAAGGAAGTCGCGCAGCACCGGATCCGGCTGCCAGGCCCGTGACCGGAACGGCCACCAGTAACCGGTGACCTCCAGGCCAGGCCGCCAGTCGGCAGGGCGGGGCAGCACCAGCGGGCTGACCCCGTGGAAGACCGGCCAGCGGGTGTCCTCCCTGCGCCGGTAGAGGTCGCGCGGGCTCATCGGGGGCAGCCCGAGCCGGGCCCGCAGCTTCGTGTTCGCCCCGGCGAGCAGCGGCGACTCGAACCAGAGCCGGGCCGCCCTGCGGTTCCCCCACCGTCCGAGCGAGCGGCGGAACAGGCTCATGACCGGCGGGAAGTCCCCGGTGGGTTCGATCGGCTGCAGGTGGACGCCCATGCTCGGCACGCCCATCGCCTCGGCGACGTGACGGCCCGGCGCGCCCGCCACGCCGAGCAGCAGCAGGTCGGCCTCCTGTTCGGCGAGCCCGGCCAGGCCGTCCATGAGCCGCCCGCCGTACTCCGCGTACGCGCGGACGGAGAAGCGGCCGGTCAGCGCGGCGAGGGGGTCGCCGGGAAGCGGCAGGTGCTCCAGGCCCGCGCCGGTCACCAGGTCCGCGTACGGCTGGTGCGCGGCGACGGCCACCTCGTGCCCGGCCTCGCGTAAGCGCGCTCCCAGCCCCGTGTACGGCGCCACGTCCCCCCGCGTACCGGCGCCGACGATCAGAACCCGCACCCCCATCACCCCATCCCCGTTTATCATGCACTCGCATGATAAACCTTTTCCCATGCACTCGCATGAGAAAGCGACGGGGAGATGCCGAAGATCGTGGACCATGACGCCAGGCGGCGGCACATCGCCGAGGCCGTGCACCGCATCATCCACGACAGGGGCATGGAGAGCGTCAGCCTGAGGGAGGTCGCCGCCGCGGCCGGGATGTCCATGGGGACGGTGCAGTACTACGTCCAGACCAAGGACCAGATGCTGCTGCTGGCGCTGGAGCACTTCAGGGTCTGGATCGGGACCCGGGTGGCGGCCGTGGCCGCGCGCCGCTCCACGCCGCTCGACCTGCTGCGGGACACCGTGCTGGAGCTGCTGCCGCTGGACGACGAGCGCCGCCACCTGAACCGCGTCGGGCTGGCGTTCCAGGCCAGCTCGGTGGTGGCCGCCGATCAGGCGGCGGCGATGCGGCTCGGGCTGCCGCACCTGCTGTCCTTCCTCGCCGAGCAGATCAGCGCCGCCCAGACCGCCGGGCAGCTCGCCGCGCACCTGGACCCCGGCAAGGAGGCGAGCATCCTGTACGCCTTCGCGCAGGGCATCGTGAACGCCACCCTGGTCGGCCACTACTCGCCCGAGGAGGTCGTGGCGGCGCTCGACTACCACCTGGCACGGCTGCGCGCCTGACCCCCCTCCTCGGGTTCCAGCACCTCGGCCTCGGGGCCGAAGCCGAGCAGGCAGCGTCCGGGGGCTCGGCGGCGCCCTCACCATCGGCGGGTCAGCTCAGCTCGGCGCGGACGACCGGCACCACCTCGCCGAAGAAGCGCTCCAGATGGCCCCGCGTGGTGGCGGCGTCGGTGAGGAAGAAGCCCTCGAAGCCGACGCCGAACAGGTCGTTGCCGAAGTCGGCGTGCAGGGCGAGCAGCTTCTCGGTGATCTGCGCGGGGCTGCCGATCAGCGCGGAGCCGCGGGCGACGAAGTCCTCCAGGCTCTCGTACGGGAATCCGTTGCTCGCGGCGACCGGCTGCCGGCGGAAGCGTTCGAACGCCGGGCGGGCCAGCTCGTAGGCGTCCTGGGAGCGGGTGGCGATCACCGGCGAGTGGGCGCCCAGCCCGAGAGGGATCCGCGCCGGGTCGTGGCCGTGGTGCGCCAGCCGTTCCCGGTAGTGCCGGACCAGCTCCAGGTAGTGGGCGGCGGGCCTGAAGCCGTTGGCGGAGTACAGCGGGTCGCCGAAGGCGGCGGCCAGCTCGGTTGAGCGCCTGCTGGAGGCCGAGCCGTGCCACACGCGCGGCGCGGGCCGCTGGAAGGGGCGCGGCCGGGTCGTCACCTCGTCGAGAGGCGGACGGAACCGTCCCGACCAGGTGACCCGCTCCTCGCGCCACAACCGCCGCAGCAGCTCGTACGCCTCGGCGAGCCGATCCCACTGCTCCTCCTCGCGCGCCCCGAACAGCTTCAGCGACGGCGCGTCGTTGCCCTTGCCGATGATCAGTTCGAGGCGGCCCTCGCTGAGGTGGTCGAGCAGGGCGTAGTCCTCGGCCACCCGCACCGGGTCGTTGAGCGACAGCACGGCCACGGTGGTGAACAGCCGGATGGCCGAGGTGCGTGCGGCGATGTGCGACAGCAGCACCGCCGGCGACGGGGACAGGAAGCCGGGGTTGTGCCGCTCCCCCACGCCGAAGCCGTCGTAGCCGATCCGCTCGGCCCACACGGCGAGGTCCACGGCGGCGCGCAGCCGGTCGTGCTCGGTCTCGCCGGGCAGCGACAGCGCCGGATCGGCCGACAGCAGGGTGCTCGCGAGGAAGCGCGGGCTCACCAGGCGCTCGTCTCCACGGTGACCGCCGGGACCAGGTCGTCGCGCAGCGTCTCCAGGAACGTGACGACCTCGGCGGCTACCGCGCGGTGCTGGAGGTCGTTGAGTACGTCGTGGTGGGCGCCGCGGACCACGGCGAGCCTGGCCTTGGGCAGGGTCTTGGCCGTGCGGGTGATCGCGTCGCGGTCGGCCAGCGGGTCGGCGTCGCCGACGAGCAGGAGGTGCGGGATGGTGGCGGTGCTCTCGTACGCCGTGGTGAGGAGGTCCTGGGGCACGGCGCCGGACAGCGCGCCGCGCCGCACGGACGCGTCGCCGGTCAGGACGCCGCGGTGGGTGGGGCAGTGGGTGCGGACGTCCAGCTCGTCCTCCCAGCCGCCACCGGCCCGCGAGCCGCTGCCGGGCAGCCCCGCCAGCACAACCGCCTCCGGCCACCAGCCCACCGCCGCACCGGATGCCGGGCCGGAGGATGCACCCGCCACCGAGCCCGCCGCCGAACCAGAGGCCGCGCCCGCCACCGAGCCCGCCACCGTCCCGGAGGCCAAGCCTGCCGCTGCACCCGACGTCGGCGTTGCCGTTGCGGAGGCTTTGGCGAGCAGGGCGGCGAGGGCGGCGGCGCCCAGGTCGGCGCCTGCCAGGACCAGCGGCCGGGGCAGGCCGTCCGCCCCCTCGCCCGCGACGCCCTCGACGGCCTCCGACAGCCGCCGGGCGAGCGCGTCCAGGAAGGGCTCGGCCTCGGAAGGGTCACCGTCCGGCAGGTCCACGACCCGCACCCGGTAGGCGTCGGCGGCGAGCCGCGCCCCGAACCGCGCGTACGTCGCGCGGGTCTCCCCGCGCCCCGGCACGACGATGACCGTGCCTCTGGTCCGCAGCCCCGCAGGGGCGTGAAAGTCGGTGCTCTGCGTCATGTCTTGCTCCAATTGGTCAGAGGGAGGGGGCGGCGAGGGCGCGCACTTCCTCGCGCAGCGCCCGCCGCAGCTCGGGATCCGGCGGCTGCTCGTCGCGGATCGACGGCACGGACGTCACGAGCAGGCGGGTGTACGGGTGCCGCGGAGCCAGGAGGATCTCCTCCGTGGTGCCCGTCTCCACCACCTGCCCGTGGTAGAGCACGACGACGCGGTCCGCGACGCCGCCGAGCGAGCCGAGGTCGTGCGTGATCAGCAGGACGCCGAGGTCGCGGGTCTCGCGCAGCCTGGTCAGGAGTTCGAGGACGGTGATGCGCGTCGAGGCGTCGAGGGCGCTGACCGGCTCGTCGCAGATCAGCAGCCGCGGATCGACGGCGACGGCGCGGGCGATCGCGACCCGCTGCCGCTGGCCGCCGGACAGCTCGCCGGGGTGCTTGTCCAGCAGCTCGATCGGCAACGAGACGAGCCGCGCGACGCGATGCGCGGCGTCCCGCAGCTCGGCGCGAGTGTGCCCGCGGCGCGCGGCGTTCTCCGACGCGCCGCGCACGGGCCCGCCGCGCCCGGGCCCGCCGCGCACCACGAGCCCTTCGACCAGGGTGTCGAACACGGTGCGGTCGGGGTCGAGGCTGCGCAGCGGGTCCTGGAAGACGTACTGCACGGCCCCGCTGCGGCGGAACGCCCGCAACGCCCGGCCCCGCAGCCCGCCGACCTCGCGCCCGTCCACCGAGACGGTGCCGCCGCGGGCCTGCACAAGGCCGAGGACGGCGCGGGCGAGCGTGGTCTTGCCGGAGCCGGTCTCCCCGATGAGCCCGACGATCTCACCGGGCGCCACCGTCAGATCGACGCCGTGCAGGATCTCGGTGCGCGCCCGGCCGCGGCCGAGCGCGACGTGCAGCCCGGAGACGTCGAGCAACGCGGTCATCGGCGGCTCCTCTGCTCACGCACCCGGTCGATGCCGAAGCGCTCGTGGTTGTCGATCAGCTCGCGCGTGTACGGGTGGGCGGGGGCGCGCAGCACCTGCCGGGTGGGCCCCGTCTCGACGACGCCGCCGTCGCGGAAGACGTGCACGGTGTCGCACAGTTGCGCGATGACGGCCAGGTCGTGGGAGACGACGACGAGGGTGAGCCCTCGTTCGCGGCGCAGCTCCGTGAGCAGTTCGAGCACCTCGGCCTGCACGGTCACGTCGAGCGCCGTGGTGGCCTCGTCGGCGATCAGCAGCTCGGGGTCCGCGGTGATCGACATGGCGATGAGCACGCGTTGCAGCATCCCGCCCGACAGCTCGAAGGGGTACTGCGCGTAGACGTGCTCGGGGTGGCGCAGCCCCATGGCGCGCAGCAGCTCGACGGCTCGCTGCCGCGCGGCCCGGCGGGCCAGCCCGACCTTGACCCGCAGCACCTCGGCGAGCTGGGCGCCGACGGTGATCGACGGGTTGAGGTAGGAGGCCGGGTCCTGGAAGACGGCGGCGAGGTGGGTGCCGCGCAGGCGGGCCCGCTCGGCGGCGGGCAGCGCGGTCAGCTCGGTGTCCCGCAGGGTGATCTCTCCGCCGGTGACCTCGACGCCGGCGGGCAGCAGCCCGAGGATGGCGCGGCAGGTCAGGGTCTTGCCGCTGCCGGACTCGCCGACCAGCCCGACGGCCGAGCCGCGCGGGAGGTCGAGGTCCACGCCGTGCACGACCTCGGTGCCGTCGGCGACGGCGACGCGCAGCCCGCGTACGGACAACAGCGTCTCGCGCCCGGCGTCGGCGACCGGGCGGACGGCGGTGGCGGAGTCAGGCGAGACGGACACGGCGCGCTCCTCTCCTCATCAGCGTCCGCGCACGCCCGTGGTCGCCGCTGGTGTCCCTGATCGCGTCGGCGAGCAGGTTGAGCGCGCCGACGGTGGCCATGATGAACAGGGACGGGAACACAGGCCCGTACGGCCGCTGCGTCAGGTAGCCGAGATCGCTGGCGACGATGCCGCCCCAGGTGGGCTCGGGCGGCACGACGCCGATGCCGAGGAAGGTCAGCGACGAGACGATCAGGAGGCCGCCGGCGGTGGCGTTCGCGGTGGCCACGACGAGCGTCGGCAGGATCTTGGACCACACGTGCGTGCGCAGCACCCGCCACGTCGAGGCGCCGAAGAGCTGCGCGGCCGTCACGTACTGCGCGTTGGCGTGGCTGAGCGCGGCGGCCCTGGTGATGCGGTAGAACGACGGCGCGAGCAGGATGCCGACGGCGATCATCGCCTGGTGGACGGCGTTGCCGAGCAGCGCGGCCACCGCGATGGCGAAGATCAGGAAGGGCAGCGCGATGAGCCCGTCCATGACCCGCAGGGTGATCCACTCGTAGACGCGTCCGAGGTGGACGGAGGTGATGCCGGGCACGACGCCGATGACCAGGCCGATGGCGACCGCCTCGAACGCGGTGAACACCGACCCCGGCGCGCCGGCCAGGACCCGGCTGAGCACGTCGCGGCCGAGGTAGTCGGTGCCGAACCAGTGGGCGGCGCTCGGCGGCTGGAGGATGCCGGGGCTGTTGCGCAGCGAATCGTACGGCGCCACGAAGGGCCCGATCACCGCGAGCAGCAGCACGGCCGCCAGCACGATCGCCGCGACGGCACCCGCGCGGGTGCGCAGGGCGTCGGTGACGGTCCTCATATCTCCCTCCTGGCGGCGGGGCGCAGCTTGACCAGCAGGACGTTGACGAGCGCGGACGAGATGAGCACGACGGCGATCGTCACGAGCAGGGCGCCCTGCACGACGGGCACGTCACCGCCGAGCGCCGCGGTCTTGGTCAGCTCGCCGATGCCGGGCAGCGCGAACACGGTCTCGACGATGACGGCGCCGCCGATGAGCCGCGGCACGTGCATGCCGAGCACGGCCACCGCGGGGCCCGCGCCGTTGCGCAGCGCGTGCACGAGCACGACGCGCCACCCCGGCAGCCCCCGCACCTGCGCACCCACGATGTAGTTCTCGTGCAGCGTGTCGGCCAGGCCGGTGCGCAACTGGCGGGCGACGTCCGCGGCGGCGTCCAGACTCAGTGCCACGCTCGGCAGCAGGAGGAAGGTCGCCCAGGTCAGCAGCCCCTCGGACGGCGGCGCCCAGCCGCCGGACGGCAGCACGGGGATGAGCAGCGAGAACACCGTGATGAGCGCGATCGCGGCGACGAACCCGGGGACGGTGGCCAGCACGGAGGTGACGACGGTGACGGCGCGGTCCAGCCGGCCGCCCTGCCGGACGGCGGCGAGGATGCCGGACACGCCGCCGAGCACGACGGCGATGAGCAGCGCCCCGGCGGCCACCGACAGGCTGACCGGCAGCCGCTCGGCGATGCTCTGCGCCACGGGGATCTTCGTGAACCAGGAGGCGCCGAGGTCGCCGTGCAGGGCGTCCCACAGCCACAGCGCGTAGCGCGCCGGCAGCGGCTGGTCGAGGCCGAACGTCTCGCGCATCCTGGCCACGTCGGCGGGGGTGGCGGAGTCGCCGAGCACGAGCGACGCGGGGTCCTGCTCCGTCAGCCCGCCGAGCATGAACGTGAGGAAGGTGGAGACGAGCAGCACGGGGACGGCGATCAGTAGGGCGCGGCCCACGGCGGCGGCGGGCGCCGTGACCGAAGGCAGGCCCCCGCGCACGTTCAGCGTGGTCATCTCGCTACCCAGACGCCCTCGAAGCGCTGGATGTCCACCCAGTGCTGCAGGCCGTGCACCTTGGGGGTGTGCGCGGTGAAGCGCGTCACCGTGAACAGGAACACGTTCGGCATGTTCGTCACCGCGATCTTGGTGGCGTCCTGGATCGCCGCCGGGTAGGCGGGATCCTTCAGGTCGTAGCCGCTCGCCTTCGCGACCGCCTCGGGGAGCCGGTCGGGGGTCGTCTTGCCGAGGTTCATCAGCCCCTGCGGCCCGAACAGCACCTGCAGCGCCTGCACCGGCGACTGGCGGGCGTTGAACTGGTCGAGCACGAACGGGTACCTGCGGGTGATGTAGTTGTTGACGCCCGGCGTCTGGACGGTGAGCGTGGTGCGGATGCCGGCGGCGTTCAGCTGCTGCTGGATCAGCTCGCCGACGGGGTCGTCGGCCTTGCCCAGGGCGAGCTGGACGTCGATGCCGTTCGGGTGTCCCGCCTCGGCGAGCAGTTGCTTGGCCTTGGCCACGTCGTGCGGGTAGAGGTTGTCGAGCTGCGCGTTGTGGGCGACGTACCCCTTGGGGAACGGCTGCCAGACCGGCTGGCCGTAGCCGAAGTTGGCCGTCTTGACCAGCGCCTGCCGGTCGATGGCCGTGCTGATCGCCTGGACGACCTTGGGGTTGTCGAACGGCTTGACCGTGTTGTTCACGTCGAGGACGCGGACCGGCAGCACGTCGGTCGTCTCGACCGGGAATCCGGCGGCCTTGACCCCGCCGACCTGCGACGCGGTGAGGTCGGCGACGTCGAACTGGCCCGACTGGAGCCCCGCGACCGCCACGGACGGGTCGGGGGTCGGCTTGAGCACGAAGTTCGTGACGAGGATCTGGTCGGCGTTCCAGAACGCGGGGTTCTTCACCAGCGTGGCCTGCGACCCGGGCACGTAGCTCTTCAGGATGAAGGGCCCTGCGCCGACCGGCTGGGTGGCCAGCTTCGTGGCGTCCTTCGACGCAGCCGGGCTGACGATCTGCCCGGTCTTGCCGGACAGCAGCAGCGGGATCTGGTAGTCCACCTGGGTCAGGTGCAGCGTCACGTCGGTGGCGCTGTCGGCGGTGACGCTCTCGACGGTGGCCAGTTGCGGCGCGATCGTCGAGTCCTTCGCGCTCTTGCCGCGTTCCAGGCTGGCCTTGACGGCGGCGGCGTCGAGCTTGGTGCCGTCGGAGAAGGTCAGGCCGGGCCGGAGGTGGAAGGTGACCGAGCGGCCGTCCTCGGCGTAGGCCCACGAGTGCGCGAGCCCTGGGACGGCCTCGCCCTTCGCGTTCACCTCGGTGATGCCCTCGTAGACGAGGGTCAGCGCGTGGACGTCGTTGCCGACCGCGGAGGTCACCGGGTCCCAGGTGGAGGGCAGCGACCAGCCCCAGGTCAGGGTGTCGCCGCGCTGGCCGCCGGCGGACACGGTGACGCCGTCGCCGACGGCCGCGCGGGAGGCGCAGCCGGTGAGCACGAGCGCCGCGACGGCGGCGATGAGCGCCTTCCTCACGTTCATCACCCTTGACCCGCGGCGATGAGGGCTTCCTCGCGGGCCGCGGCGCCGGCGCGCAGCAGCGGGACCAGCTCCTCGCCCCAGTCGCGCACGTCACGCAGCGGGTCGAAGCCGCGGATCAGGAAGTTGCGGATGCCCAGGTCGTAGTACTTGAGCAGGGCGTCGGCGACCTGCTGGGGCGTGCCGACCAGGGCGGTGGAGTTGCCGCCGCCGTCGGTGAGCTGGGTGACGCCGAACCAGAGCCGCTCGTCGTGCACGAGCTTCTCGTCCGCCTCGTCCTTCAGCCGCTGGGCGCCGACCGCCGTGTTCTCGCCGCGGCCGATCCGCCACGTGCCGCCGCCGTTGCGGGCGAGGTTGTCCTCGAAGGCGCGGCGGATCCCGGCGGCCTTCTCCCAGGCCGCGTCCTCCGTCTCGGCGACGATCGGGCGTACGGACAGGGAGAAGCCGATCTCGCGGCCGTGCCGCGCGGCCTCGGCGCGGATCAGGTCGACGCGTTCGCGTGTCTGTGCCAGGGGCTCGCCCCACAGGGCGTAGACGTCGGCCCACCGGCCACCCACCCGGATCGCGTCGTCGGACTGCCCGCCGAAGTAGATCGGCACCTCCCCCTGCGGCTTGACCGAGCTGAACGCGCCCTCGTAGCGGTAGAACTCCCCCTCGTGGTCGAAGGGCTCGCCTGAGGTGAGGGTGCGCCGCAGCACCTCGATGAACTCGGCGGTGCGCCGGTAGCGGGCCTGCTTGTCGGCGAAGTCGCCGTCGCGCCGCTGGTCGGTGTCGCTGCCGCCGGTGATGTGGTGGATCGCGACGCGGCCCGCGCCGGTGAGGTTGTCCAGCGTCGCGAGCTTGCGCGCGGTGAGGGTGGGCTGGATGAAGCCGGGCCGCTGGGCGATGAGGACGCCCAGCCGTTCGGTGTTGTAGAGCACGTGGGCGGCCGCGGCGAAGCCCTCGGGCGAGCTGGCGCTGTGGGCGACGAGCGCGCGGTCGAAGCCGGCCTCCTCGTGGGCGCGGGCGAAGTCGGCGAGGTAACCGGGGTCGACGACGGGTCCCCGCCAACCGGCGCTCTCTGAGCCGTAGGTGGTCGAGACCATTCCCAGGATCTGGATCGACAAAGTGCGAACCTTTCGAAACGTGTGGACTGAGCCGCTCAGCTGGGGCGAGCGGCGCGACGGCAGGCGCTGCTTCGTCGGCGACATCGTGTCTGCTGGGTCATGGTGGCTGGCTGGTTCACGCCCCTCAGCCTGCGGTCTTGCCGGTCGGGGTGTCCAACGACGATTCCTCATCACAACCGATCACGACGGCTAATAAACCCTTACATTTGGTAGGGATAATGGGTATTATGGCGGGCATGAACCGTACGCTGGACATCGCTCCGTTGCGCAGCTTCGTCGCTGTCGCCGACGCCGGCGGCTTCCAGCGCGCCGCCGACGCCCTGCACCTCAGCCAGGGGGCGGTCAGCCAGCACGTGCGCCGGCTGGAGACCGCGATCGGCCGCCCGCTGGTGGAGCGGCGCGGCCGCGGTTCCCGCTTCACCGCCGACGGCGAGAAGCTGCTGAGCCTGGCGCGCGGCATCCTCGCGCTGCACGACGAGGCGCTGCGCGGCTTCGACCACGAGGCGCGCGGCACCGTCGTCATCGGCTCGACCGAGCACGCGGCGGCCCAGTTGCTGCCGCACCTGGCGGCCACCCTCGACGGGGCCGCGCCCCGCTACGGCGTCAAGTTCAGGATCGACCGCGGGACCAAGCTGCGCGAGAGCTTCGCGACGGGCATCATCGACCTGGCCCTGCTCATCGGGCCCGCCGACGACCCGCGCGCCACCCCGGTCGGCGACCTGTCACTCACCTGGTACTCCGCCCCCGGCTGGACGCCGCCCCGGCGGGGTGAGCCGCTGCCCGTCGTCGCCTTCGACAACCCGTGCGCGCTGCGCGACCGCGCCCTGGTGACCCTGTCGCACCACTCGATCCCGGTCTCCATCGCCGCCGAGGCCAACCAGCTCGCCGGCGTGCACGCCGCCGTCAGCGCCGGCGCGGGCGTGGCGCTGCTGGCCACGCTCGGGCAGACGCCGGAGGGCCTCGCGCCGCGCGACGACCTGCCGAGGCCGAAGCCCCTGCCGCTGGCGCTGTGGGCCCGCCAGGGCGTCGCGCCGACCGTCGCCGAGCGCGTGTCGCAGGTGCTCCGCCGCCTTCTGACGACCCCGGTACTGACCCTCGCAAAAGGAGCTTGATGCCTGTTCAGCCGTCCGACGGAGGCTACGTCCGCACGCCCGGCGGCGTCCTCGTGCCCGGCGACATCGACCCGTTCCACCGGACCCTGCACCACGTCGCCCCGGGCGGCCTGATCGGCCAGACGTCCCAGACCTCGGGGATGAAACGGCTCGAAGCCGTCAGCGGCAAGACGGTCGGCGCGCGGAGCCTGTGGATGGGCCAGACGCATGTCGCCGCCTCGACGTCGTCGGGCAACCACCACCACGGGGCGTCCGAGACCGCGATCTACGTGGTGTCCGGCAACCCCGTCTTCGTCTTCCTGGACGTGGAGGGCGACGAGCCGGCAGAGCGCCGGATCCGGACCAGTCCCGGCGACTACATCTTCGTGCCGCCGTTCGTCCCGCACCGCGAGGAGAACCCCGACCCTGACTCCGAGGCCGTCGTCGTCATCGCCCGCACGACCCAGGAGGCGATCGTGGTGAACCTCGACGGGCTCGACTGGTCCGAAGTCCGGCTCTGACCCGTGAGCGCCGACGTCCGAGATCGGCCCTGCCACCCGGTACGCGGTCACCTCACCCACCGGCGTGCGGGCGCGCTACGCGGTCGAACCGGCCGACCGGCACCCACCACTTCAGGGTGGTCAGCGCAACGTCTGCGTCCCGATGACGGACAGCACCTGCAGCTTCTCGTAGCTCTCACTGCCGGGAACGGCGGTGTAGACGAGCAGCGAGTGCGCCTGGGCCGGGTCCACCAGCCGCTGGCAGGTCAGCTCCAGAGCGCCCACCTCGGGGTGCACGAAGCGCTTGACCTCGTGCGGGCGGATCCCGATCTCGTGGTCGCTCCACACCCGCCGGAACTCCTCGCTGCCGTTCAGGAGCAGGTCGGCGAGGCGCGCGGCCCTGGAGCCGGGGCCGCGCAGGGTGACGATCTCGCGCAGCCCGGCGGCGTACATGCGGGTGAGGAACGCGTGCTCCTCCGGCGCGTACAGCCGCCGGGCGGCGGGATCGGTGAACCACCGGTACCCGATGCTGCGCTCAGGCCCGGTGTACCGGGTGGTGTCGCCGGTGAGCGCGACGCCCATCGGCGTCTGCCGCAGCGTCTCGCCCAGCTCGGTGACGATCTCCGCGGGCGTGTCGTTCAGCCGGTCGAGGATGCGCAGCAGGCCCGGGGTGATGTGGTCGCCCGAGCCGCCCCGCGTCGGCGGGTTGTGCCCGGCCAGGCGGAACAGGTGGTCGCGCTCGTCGAGCGACAGGTGCAGCCCCTGCGCGATCGAGGCGAGCATCTGGCTGGACGGCTGCGGCCCGCGCTCCCGTTCGAGGCGGGCGTAGTAGTCGGTCGACATGTTGCACAGCGACGCCACCTCCTCGCGCCGCAGCCCGCTGGTCCTGCGCCGCTGCCCGCGCGGAAGGCCGACGTCCTCGGGTTGCAGAGCCTCCCGGCGGTTGCGCAGGAACTCCGCCAGCCCGGCGCGATCGATCACGACACCTCCTCCTTCTCGGGTACGGCCTTTCTACCAGCAGCTCACGGTGGTAACCACGGACCGCCGATCCACCCATCCGGCCTGCCAGCGGGGGATCGGGAGGTCCTGGATACGTCCGCGCCGCCCCCCGAGGATCGATGCCATGACCCGCGACCGCATCGACATCACCGTTCCCGACCTGTCCGGCAAGCGCGCCGTCGTCACCGGCGCGAGCGACGGGATGGGCTTGGCCATGGCCACCCGGCTCGCCGCGGCCGGCGCGCAGGTCGTCCTGCCCGTCCGCAACCCGCGCAAGGGCGAGGCCGCGATCGCCGCGATCAGGCGGGCCGTCCCCGGCGCGGACGTCTCGCTGCGCACGCTCGACCTGTCCTCGCTCGACTCCGTCGCCGCGCTCGGCGCGGACCTGCGCGCGGAGGGCCGCCCGATCCACCTCCTCATCAACAACGCCGGCGTCATGACCCCGCCCGACCGGCAGACCACCGCCGACGGGTTCGAGGTGCAGTTCGGCACCAACCATCTGGGGCACTTCGCCCTCGTCGGGCACCTGCTGCCCCTGCTGCGCGCCGGGCGGGCGCGCGTCACCTCGCAGATCAGCATCGCCGCCCGCCAGGGCGCCATCAACTGGGACGACCTGAACTGGGAGCGCGGCTACCACGGGCGGCGCGCCTACAGCCAGTCCAAGATCGCGTTCGGGCTGTTCGGCCTGGAGCTGGACCGGCGCAGCAGGGCCCGCGGGTGGGGCATCACCAGCAACCTCTCCCACCCCGGCGTGGCGCCCACCAGCCTGCTGGCCGCCCGCCCCGAGCTCGGCCGCAGCCGCGACACCCTCCAGGTGCGCCTGATCCGCCGGCTGTCCGCGCGCGGCGTCCTCCTCGGCACGGTCGAGACGGCGCAACTGCCCGCGCTCATGGCCGCCACCGGCCCCGACGCCAAGCCCGGCGTGCTCTACGGGCCCAGCGGGCCGGGCAACCTCGGCGGGCCGCCCGCCGAGCAGCGGATGTACGCCCCGCTGCGCGCCGCGGACGAGGCGGCGCGCGTCTGGGAGGTCTCCGAACGGCTGACCAGAACCACCATCCCGGCCGTCTGAGCCGCGGACGAGGCGGCGCGCGTCTGGGAGGTCTCCGAGCGGCTGACCAGAACCACCATCCCGGCCGTCTGAGCCGCGGACGAGGCGGCGCGCGTCTGCCCGATCAGCCGACCCAGTAACTCCCCATTAGCCGAAGCGCAGCAGCAGCTTCTCCGGGCCCAGGATCCCGAGCGGCCCCGGCCAGGTCACCGGCCCCGCCACCGACGGCGGCCCCAGCCGGGCGGCGAGGACGGACAACGCCTCACCCACCTCGACCCGCGCCAGCGCGGCCCCCAGGCAGTGGTGCGGCCCCGCGCCGAACTGCAGCGGCGGCACGTCCCTGACCTCGGTGATGTCGAACCGCCCCGCGTTCTTGTACGCCCGCGGATCGCGCTGCGCGGCCTTCACGCACATCGTGAGGTACATCCCCTTCTCCACCGCGAGCCCCTTGTACTCGAAGCTCTCGGCCGCGAACCGGTAGACGCTGCCCGACGACGGCTGCCAGCGCATCACCTCCTCGACGGCCAGCGGCGTCAGCTCCGGCCGGCGGCTGAGCAGCGTCCACTGGTCGGGGTGCTGCGCGAAGGCGAGCATGGCGTTGGCGAGCTGGTGGCGGGTCGTGTCGTGGGCGGCGAACACGAGGGTGACCAGCAGGTTGCGCAGCTCGTCCCGGCTGACCTGGCCGTCGCCCGCCTGGTACGCCTCCACCAGGTCGGAGCTGAGGTCGTCGCCCGGGTGCGCGATCTTGTCGTCGATCAGGTAGTCGGCGTAGTCGTTCAGGCCGTTGACCGCGCCCTCCAGCCTGGCCACCACGTCGCCGCCGCCCGACAGGCTGAACACCAGGCCGAGGTCGGCGGTCCAGGTGCCGAAGTGGTCGTAGTCCTCGGGCCGCACGCCGAGCAGCCGGCACATGACGGCGAGCGGCAGCCGGATGCCGAACTCGGCGACGAAGTCGTGCGTCCCGCCGTCGTCCAGGCGTCCGGTGAGCCGCTCGGCCTGCTCGTGGATGAACGGCCGCAGCAGCGCCATCCGGCGGGCGGTGAACGCCTTGTTCATCAGGCCGCGCAGGCGGCGGTGCACTTCGCCGTCATGGTTGACGATCATCGGCACGAACCAGTCGTAGATCGGGCCGCCGGTGATGCCGTGCGTCTCCATGTAGCGGCGGCCGTCGTGGGTCAGCCTGCGGTCGCGCAACAGGTCGTTGGCCTCTTCGTAGCGGAGCACGAGCAGGCCGAAGGGGCTGTTGGCGTACCAGCTCTCCGCCTGCGCTGCGTAGACCTCCGGGGCCTCGAAGTCGAACGCGGGGTCCAGGACGTCGAGGAACGGGACGTTCGGGGCTGCGGGTGTCGCCACGCCATCCTCCTGCGGGATTCTCACTTACGTGATGCGTGCCGCTTCAGCCTCTTCCGGCATCGTCCGCCTGGAAAGTAACGCTCTACTGTCCTTGTGAATATCGGTCAGCCTTGTGGTGAAGAGGCGCATGTCGCCGCATTTGAGGTCGTGTCATGTGGATCAATTCGCCCGGGCGCCGGCGTCCCGGACCGATCACCGACCTCCCCGCCACCGTGGACGAGGCCCCGCGCCCGGGCGGGCGTCACGGGGCCTCGGACGACGAGCACCGCAAGGGTCATCTCATGTCGCGCCGGTCGTGCAGGGTCGCGACGCCGTCACCGTCCAGCTCATCGCAGTAGACCGAGCGCCCGGTCATGGCCATCACCAGCGCCACGGTCGTACCGGACACCAGCGGCCCGGACCCCGTCGCGAAGGGTCCGTCGGTGGCGGCGAGCCGCAGGCCGACGATCCGCTTCTTGGCGGCGACGACCAGGTCAGAGCCCCGGTAGTACTCGGCGACCCGGGTGGCGGTCTCGATCGGGTAGTCGTGGCGGATGCCCAGCGGTCGGCGGATGTCCTCGGCGTGCACGATCGTCTCCCCCAGCATCGCCACGACCGGGAGCGGCGGTTTGCTGGTGCTCGCGACGACGCGGCGGAACCTTTCGTACGTCTCGGCAGGGGTGGCGCCGAGCTGCGCGGCCAGTTGCATGGCGACCTGCTTGTCGAAGTCGAACCGGCAACGGATCACTCCCGCCAGCCACCGCACCCCGTTGAGGCTCGCGCCCGCGGTGAGGTGCGCCAGCACCTCCCGCACGCTCAGCCCTGCGCACAGCGACGGCGTCGCCCACTGCTCGCCGGTCAGTTGCGCCAGGTCGTCCGCCAGGGCCGCTCGCTCGGCGTGCACCATCGGCCACAAATCGGCCGCGCGACCACCGCGCGTCTTCTGTGCTGGATTGCTCATGTCAGACAGCCTTTCCTTCTCACTCAGGCATGAGACTTGCGCCGGGGGACAAAGTCATCGCTGGTCCATCACCATGCGCGACCCCGGGCCCGCGTCCGAGGCCCCGGATCACACCTCACCGACGACTCTGGCCGGCACCTGGGTCTTGGCGTGCGATGGGTTGTACAGCACCGGCGACACGCCCCCGGCGCTCTCGGCCGCGCCGGCGTGGAACCGGATCACCTCGTCGTCGTTGAGCGGCACCCCGTCCGGGTTGGGCGGCACCCAGTCCGGCTGGATCACCTGGCTCGTGCCCGGCTCCAGCGCCGCGGCCCTGCGCACCCGGCCGAGCATGACGGTCACGGCCGGATGCGACCCTCCGATCTGCCCGCAGCCTCGCCACGTCCCGCGCGGATGCCCTTGCCCGCCCGCGCAGATGAGCGCCGCGATCTGGCCCCTCCTCCGAGGCGCCGCCGGGGCGATCTCGTCCCCCGGACCGGCGTAGAACTGTGCCGTCCATCACCTCGACGTTTATTGTCGGTGGCGTGCGGCACAGTGGTCGCATGAGCAACTCTCCCGCCGAACTGCAAGACCCGCCCACCAAGGTGGACGATCACGCCAAGAGCACCCCTCAGGGGGCCGACTCCCTGACCTGCCCCACCTGCCAGGGGGTGGTCGTCGGCGTGGACGCGGGAGCCTACACGGTGCTGCGCGGCCAGCTGATCGTCAGCAACGGCTACTGCAAGGGAGACCGCTGCGGCGCAGCAAAGTGACCGGGCGGTGCGCGATCATGTAGTCCATGTCGGCCCCCCGCCCCGAACCCGCACGTTCCCCCCGAGCCCGCCGGCTCGGCTGTTTCGCCTGGGCGCTGGCGCCGTTCGTGCTGCTCGGCGCGATCGTCATGGCTCCTGGATGGGTCAACGACTATCGGCTTGCGCGCATGGTGGACCGCATCCAGGAGTATCCCCTGCCGGCCGGGGCGGAGTTCGGCTCCTTCGCCCCGCAAGCCGAGACGAGCGGCGGCGACTCCGGCGACTGCTGGTACACCATCCGCGTCCCCATCTCCACCGACCTGCCCGTCCACGAGGTCCTCAGCTACTACCAGCAGGCCAAGATCGAAGACCCTGACGGAGAGGTGGGCGACATCTCCGTCTCGGCCTGGACCCTGGTCGGCAAGCCCGGCGACCGGACAGACGAGACCACGGCGACCGGCCCGGTGATCATGGACGTGAGCGGCACCTACTCGGGCGGCATCCTGGACGACCGCTGCCGGTGAACCCGCCGCCTTGGTGGAAGTGCGGGCACGGACGCTGACGCATCGTCCAAGGGGCCGCAGTCCTGCCAGTCGGGCGCGATGGAGATCTTGCGGAGCAGCCCGACCCCGCACAGCACCCGCCACGTTTCCTCGTAACAGCCCACAGATCCATCCAACCGTCACATCGTCATCCGTCACCCGACGGATCGTCACCGACAAGAACGGCCGGCCCGGATGGGGGCCGGCTTCCGGTGGAGACGGTGTGGCGTACTTGGTCTCACTTACCTGGAATGCGACCTCCCCAGCGATCTTGTCCGGTACGGTCACGCCGATAACCGAGGAAAGTCGGCGACCACCTCACGAAGAAACTCCGCTGGAGAGGAACCGCGTGTAGTGGACATGATGGTCAGAGTCCTGGGGCCGATCCAGCTGTGCGGCATCGACGGGCGGCCGGTGCGGCTGAGCGGCAAGTTACGCGCGCTGCTGGCCGCCCTGACCTTCAACGTCAACACTCTGGTCTCCAGGGAACGGCTGGTGGAGGCGTTGTGGGACGACCCGCCCCTGTCGGCTGTGAAGAACCTGCACAGCTACATCACCCAACTGCGCAGGACGTTGCCGGTCGGGGCGCGACTGCTCACCAAGGAGGTCGGGTACCTCCTGGAGGCGGGCGCCGGGGAAGTGGATCTTCTGCAGTTCGAGGAGGCGATGGGCGCGGCCAGGGGGCACACCCAGCAGGGCGAGTTGGAGGCCGCTGACCTGCAGTTCCGTAGGGCGCTGGCGTTGTGGCGGGGGAAGCCGGCGGAGGGCACCTGGCTGGCGGGGCCGCTGCTCGCCCAGGTGAGCGAGCTGAACGAGCGGTTCGCCACCGCGAGGCTCGACTGGGCGGAGACGAAGCTCGCCCTAGGCCGGCCCGAGGAGGTGATCGAGGACCTGCGAGTCTTCCTCGCCGAGCAGCCGTTGAACGAGCGCGGGTGGCGGCTGCTGATGCTGGCGTACGCGCGGTCGGGGCAGCGTGACAAGGCGCTCGAGTGTTTCCGGCGGGCTCGATCGGTGCTGGTCGACGAGTTGGGGGTGGAGCCGGCCGAGGAGCTGCAGCAGCTCAACGCCGCCGTGCTGGGCGGCACCGTGCCGGCGTTCGATCCCGCGTCGCTCGCGCGGCGGGCCCTTCCGGACGATGAGGCTGAGGAAGGTGAGCCCGGCGTCCAGTCCGTCCAGGAGGAGCGGGACGAGCCGGGCCGGGGCGGGACCGTTGAGCCGCAAGCCCCGGCAGGGCGTGGGGGTGGTGTCTGCCAGTTGCCGCCGGACATCGCCGACTTCGTCGGACGGCAGGGCGCGCTGACGGCGGCGGTGGAGTCCCTGCGCCCCGGGAGCGCTCCCGCCGCCCTGGCGCTGTGCGTGATCTCGGGGCAGGGAGGCGTCGGGAAGTCCGCTCTCGCCGTACATGTCGCTCATCGGATGCGGGACGACTTCCCCGACGGTCAGCTGTACGTGAACCTGCGGGGCGGCAGTGCCCATCCGGTCGATCCGGAGGAGGCGCTGGGCCGGTCGCTGCGGGCGCTCGGGGTGGACAGCGCGGCGGTTCCGGCGGGGCTGGACGAGCGGGCCGAGCTGTATCGGGGCATCCTCGCGGGCGGCCGGTACCTGGTGGTGCTCGACGACGCCGCCGGCGAGGGGCAGGTCAGGCCGTTGCTGCCGGGCACGCCGGAGTGCGGGGTGCTGGTCACGGCGCGGCACCGGCTGACCGCGCTGCCCGCCGCCGCCCTGATCGACCTGCCCGTGATGCCGCCCGCCGACTCGCTCGACCTGCTGCGGCACCTGATCGGGGCCGAGCGGGCGGCCGAAGCGCCTGAGGACACCGACCAGCTCATCCGCCTGTGCGGCGGGCTGCCGCTGGCGATGCGCATCGCGGGCGCCCGGCTGGCGGCGCGTCCGCACTGGGCGGTGTCCCAGCTCGTGACGCGGCTGAGCGACAGTCGCGACCTGCTGGGCCAGCTCTCGCACGGCTCTCAAGGGGTACGCGCCAGCCTCGCCGTCGGCTACCAGGGGCTGACCGGCCCGGCGCAACGGCTGTTCCGGCTCCTGGGCTTGCTGGAGGTGCCCGACTTCGCGGCCTGGGTGGCCGCCGCGCTGCTCGACCGTCCCTACACGGAGGCGGAGGACGTCGTGGAGCAGCTCGTGGACGTACGGCTGCTGGATGTGACCAGGGACGAGCCCACCGGCCGCGTCCGCTACCGCTTCCACGACCTGACCCGCGTCTACGCCCGCGAGCGCGCCGAGGCCGAGGAGCCCGGCGACGAGCGGGACGCCGCGCTGCGCCGCGCCATGCACGGCTGGCTGACGCTGACCCGCCGCGCCCACATCAACCTGTGCGGCGGCGACTACCGCCGCTCGCGCGGCCCCGGCCCGCTCTGGTCGCCGGAAGAGCCGGTTCTGGACGGTTACGTCGGCGGCGATCCGCTCGGCTGGGCCGACGCCGAGCGGGCGGGCATCGTGGCCGCCGTACGGCAGAGCGCCGCCATGGGCGCCGGGGAGCTGTGCTGGGAGCTGGCCTCCACCGCGACGCACCTGTTCGAGACCCGCTGCCTGCACGACGAGTGGCGCACCACCCACGACATCGCGTTACGCCACGCCCGGGCGGCAGGCGACACGCGTGGCCAGGCGGTGCTGCTGAACGGGCTCGGCAGGCTGTATCTCGCCCAGGACGAGGTGAGCCGCTGCCGGGAGGCCTTCGAGGAGGCGGCGGCGCTGTTCGAGCGGGCCGGTGATCGGCACGGGCGGGCGCTGGCCCTGGTGAACCTGGCCGAGCTGTACCGCATGCAGGGGCGGGGTGAGGAGGCGATGGTCTGCTACGAGCAGGCGGCGGGCCCGCTGGCGCAGGCCGGTGACCGGGGCACCGAGGTGACCGTGCTGCGCGGGATCGGCCGGGTGCACTTCTCGCACGGACGGCTGGAACTGGCCGACCGGTACATCCGGCGGGCCATGCAGATGGCCTGCACTCTGGACAAGGGGCGGTCGTGCGAGTTCAGCCGGATCGTCCTGGGCGAGATCGAGCTGGCGCGTGGCCGTCATGCGGCGGCGGAGACCTGTTTCCGGCTGGCGAAGCAGCGGTTCGACGCGATCGGGTTCCCGCGCGGCACGGCGTACGCGACCCTGGGGTTGGCCATGGCGCGGCGCGAGCAGCAGGACCTCGCCGCCGCGCAGGACCTGCTGGGGCAGGCACTGTCCATCAATCGCGAGCTGGGCGATCACCACGGCGAGGCCCGGGTGCTGTTCGAGCAGGCCGGAGTGCTGCGCCTGCTGGGCCGCCACCGGGAGGCCGCCGCGATGCTGGCCGACGTGGTGGCGATCTGCCGGGCCATCGGCGTGCCGCGCCGCCACGGCCTCGCGCTGCGCGCGCTCGGCGACGTCCGTCATGACGTCGGCGACACGTCCGCCGCCCTCGATGCCTGGCGGAGTGCGCTGGAGCTGCTCGACGCGACCTCGTCGCCGGAGGCGGCCGAGGTCGCCGCGGTGATCGAGCGGCACTCCGCCGGTGAGAAGCAGGCTTCACGGTGATGTCCTCGGTCGTCATCTGGCATATGCCGTCTCCATGGCCGTTGTATGGCGCAGCAGAAGATCATTTCCGTGTGGTCTCGCACCGAGCATCACGTACGGCAAGAAAGGGAGTCATGTCGGAGCAAGGCATCAATCGGCGTCGTCTGCTGACCTCGGCCGCGGCCCTGGGCGGCCTGTCCTTAGGGATGGCCGCCGTCCCCGGCCTCGCGCAGGCCGCGTCCGCCCGCCGCGCCGCCCGCAGCGCTGACACCTGGGAGAACCTCGCGGACACGTCGTCCTTCAACAGCTGGACGGCCTTCAACACGCAGTGGAAGGTCAACTACCCCTGGGGCCCCTACCACAACGGCGCCGCCATGATGGACGCGAGCCAGCTCTCACTCTCGGGGGGTGTGCTGACCATGACGGCGACCAGGCTCCCCAAATCCGAGGTGACCAGCCCGAGCAAGCCTGAATGCCCCATCTGGTACAAGTCGGGGGCGATCCACGCCAAGCAGCAGATCATCGTCAACGACCAGTACCCCGAGTACGACATCTCCGGCGAGTTCTCCGTCGAGCCCGGCGTGGGCGTCTGGCCCGCCTTCTGGACCACCGGCGTCAGCGCCTGGCCACCGGAGACCGACATCCTGGAGTACGTGGGGCTCTCCTCCGACGAAGGGCCCGTCAACCTCTGCAACACCTGGAACAGCACCGAAACCGAGCAGCCGGGAGAGAGGAAGGACGGCGCCAACTGGGTCACGCGGACGCAGGTGCCCGTCTCCGACCCCGCCGAGTTCCGCAGATACCGGGTCTGGATGACCAAGCAGGGCAACGACGTCCTGCTCGACTACTACGTCGGTGACGGTGAGGACGGCTGGGTGGCGTCCCACAAGGCCGTGGGCTGGGTCGGCAAGCCCATGTACCTCATTCTCAACCTGCAGATGGGCTCCTACGCCAGCGGCCTGAGCGAGGAAGGAGACCCTGGATGGGAGGACCAGTTGCCCGCGCCCATGGGCGACACCCGCTTCCGCGCGCGCAACGTGTGGTTCGGCCGCACCGTCGTCTGATCGGCACGACCATCGCTCGGGGAGCCCAACGAGAATGTCCTTCCAGCACTTGTTCCGGCCACGCCGCTCGCCGGTGAGCCGCCTGATCAGATGGGGCGGCGTCTGCGCCGCCGCCGTCCTCGCCACCTCGATCCTGGCCGCCGGGCCAGGCACCCGGACGGGCCAGGCCGCCGCCGCCGACGCGGCTCCCGTCTCGGCCATTGACGCGCGGCCCAACGACGGCTCCGGCTACTGGCCGGACTTCTCCAACACCGGCTACGCCAACACCCCCGCCAACGCGGGCGGCCTCGGGCTGGGCGCCTACCCGGGGCAGCTCACCGACTATGAGGCCGGCATGAGCCCGGACAAGCCGCTACGCGTCGAGTTCCCGGACAACAGCGTGATCGCCTTCACCCGCTTCACCGCCCTGAAGACGATCATCTACGGCGACAACCTCACCTTCGTGGGCTGCCTGTTCGAGGGCACGAACCCCAACGACAACCTGGTGCAGATCTACTCGGACACGAACGTCAAGTTCCTGTACTCGACGTTCAAGCCCAGCTCGTACGAGCTGCCGCCCGGCAACGACGGCACGGTGTCGTCCTCGCCCACCGAGCCGGGCACGCCGTTCGAGGACTCCTGGCAGCTCGTGACGACGATGAAGGAAGCCGTCGCCGTCATGGACCACAACGACATCTGGGGCAACGCCGGGATGATCATGGTGACGGGGTTCCCCGATCGCCCCTCGACCTGGACGAACAACTACATCCACGACATGGCCGACACCGCACACGACGTCTATCACCACGACGGCATCGGGCCGCAGAGCGAGGGCGACGGCGGCAACATGATCGTGCACCACAACACCCTGGCCTCCCTGGGCAACACCAACGCGCTCGCCCTGCAAGGACCGGGCGTCTACAGGAACGTCTCCATCACGGACAACTACGTCTCCGGCTGGGGCTACGCCCTGCACGTCGGCGACCTCGACAACGCCGAGAACATCACCGTGACAGGGAACGTGTTCTCGGCCGAGCTCCGCCAGCTCTACGGCTTCCTGTACGGCAACCTCTGGGGCGGCAGCGCTCGCGGCTCCACCTGGCGGGGCAACCTGATCCAGGCGCGGGCCGGCGACGGCAACACCGCCTTTTCGACGGCCGACCACGGCAAGTACCTGTGGCCGTCCGGCACCACCCACACCACCGACTACACCGGCTGACCCACCCCTGCGTCCGGCGCCCGACTCACCGCTGCGTCCGGCGCCCCACCCACCGCTGCGTCCGGCGCCCGACCCGCCGACGGGGACGGCGCCGGACTCCATCGCGCCACCCGCGCCCAGGCCTCCACGGACCTGTGCAAGGAGCACCAGCGGCATGGGCAGTACGACGCTTCTACGCGCACCCGGGGTGCGGGGACCGGATCCCGGCTCACAGGACGTTGAGGATCGGGGCGGGCGTGTCGGGCACGGTCTGGGCCAGGTGCTGGTCCACCTGCTCCCGGGTGAGCAGCCCGACGTCGTGCAGGAGGTCGAGCGACCGCCGCCACCACGTCCACGCCTCGTCCTGACGCCCCAGGTCGTGGCAGGTCTGGCCGAGCCCCCATGCGGAGGTGGCCACCCCGAAGTGATGGCCGCTCTCCTGCTGGAGCGTGATGGCCTGCCGGTAGGCCGACTCCGCCTCGCCGAGCTGCCCCGCGCTGCGATGGGCGTGGGCCAGCGTGTCGTAGGCGAGCCCCTTCCTGGCCGGGTTGTCGAGCTCCTGCCAGATGGCCAGGCTGGCTCGCGCGGTCGCGATCGCCTCGTCCAGCCGGCCCAGCTTGTCGTAGATCACCGCGCGGTTGCTGAGGAAGATGGCTCGCAGGTCCGGGAGCGCGCCGGCTTCGGCGAGGGCCTGGCCGTTCTCCATGGCGGCGAGGGCGTCGTCGTATCGGCGCAACTGGGCGTAGGTGATGCCGAGGCCATTGTACGTCGACATCATGCGCCGTGGCCGGTCGGCCTGTTTCCAGCAGACCAGGGCCTGCTCCAGGTGTTCGGCCGAGACGGAGAAGCGGCCCATCGCCTGGTTGCGGTCGCCGAGGAGGTGGTGCTCCAGCCCTTGGGCGGCGAGGTCGCCGCTCGCCACGGCGATCTCCAGAGTACGGGTGTGCAGGTCGATCAGTTCCCGGTGCAGGCACCTGCGGACGAAGGGCCAGTACAGAGCGCAGGCGAGACCGATCGCGGTCCGGGGGTCGTCCTGGATGGAGGCGGCCTGGTAGGCGGCGGCGAGCAGGTTGTCGCTCTCCTGCTCCGTCCACAGGTCGGCCTCCTGCGCCGTGGCGAGCGCCACGCCGGGACGGTCGCCGTCGTAGTCGGCCAGGGCGTGGGCCGAGGAGGGGTCGAGCAGCAGGCTGGCGCTCTTGGCGCCGGCCAGGTAGTGGTGGAACGCCCGGCGGACGGCGGCGCGGCGTTCGGGCTCGGGGTGGTCGAGGACGGCCTGCTCGCGGGCGTAGAGGCGGATGAGGTCGTGCATCCGGTAGCGGTCGAGGCCGGCCGGTTCCAGGAGGCGGGCGTCCAGCAGCCGGTCCAGGGCCGCCTCCGCCCGGTGGGCGGGCCAGTCGGTCAGGGCGGCGGTGGCCGCCGTGGTGTGGGTGGGCGTGTCCAGCAGCCCGAGGAGCGTGAACAGCCGGGAGGCGTCCTGTCCGGCGGGCTCCTCCCGCAGGTGGTGGTGGCTGACGGCGATGGCGGTGCGGACCGCCAGGTCGGCGTGGCTCAGGACGTCCAGGCGGCCGGTGGCGTCCGCGAGCCGTCCGGCGAGGTAGGACAGGGTCCAGTCGGGGCGTGCGGCCAGCCGGGCGGCGGAGATGCGCAGGGCGAGCGGCAGGCCGCCGCAGAGGGCGGCGATCCGGTCGGCGTCCGCCGGTTCTGCCTGGACGCGCCGGCCGCCGGTGATGCGGGCCAGCAGCGCGGTGGCGTCGTGGTCGTCGAGGCCGGTCAGGTGGAGGTGTTCCGCGCCGTCCAGGGAGGCCAGGCGCCGGCGGCTGGTGACGATGACGGCGCAGCCGGGGCCGGCGGGGACGAGGGGGCGGACCTGGCTCGCATCCAGGGCGTTGTCGAGCAGGACCAGCACTTTCCTGGTGGCGGTGATGGAGCGGTAGTTGGCGGTCGCCTCCTCCATGGTGGAGGGGACGGCGGCGGCGTCGACGCCCAGCGACCGCAGCAGCCGTCCGAGTACCTGGAGCGGGTCCGCCGGGGGCAGGCCTGCCGTGGCGCCGTGCAGGTCTACGTAGAGCGCGCCGTCGGGGAAGCGGTCCACGGCGGCGTGCGCGGCGTGGATCGCCAGGGCGGACTTCCCGATGCCGCCTGGACCGTCGATCGCGGCGATCGCCACGGAGCCGGGCGCTGCGCCGGAAACAGGCGCGGCGTCGGAGAGGGCCCGGGAGCCGGGCGTGACGCCGGTGAGCACCTTGTCGAGCCAGGTGATCTCGGCCGTCCGCGCGGTGAAGGCGGGCGTGTCAGCGGGAAGCTCAGCAGGGACGACGCGTACGTCAGCGGGTCTGCGGCCGGAATCGGAGCCGGGGCCGAGATCGGGGGCCAGGTCGAGCGCCGGGTCCCCGGCCAGCACCGCCCGCTGCAACCGGCGCAGCTCGGCCCCCGGCTCGATGCCCAGTTCGTCGGCCATGGCCCGGCGCGTCTCCTGGTAGAGCGCCAGCGCCTCGGCGGGCCTGGCCGCCCGGTACAGCGCCAGCATGAGCTGCGCCCGGGGACGTTCACGTAAGGGATGGGCCTCCACGTGCACGGTCAGCTCGCTCAGCACGGCGTGGTGATCACCGGTGGACAGGCGCAGGTCCACGCAGTCCTCCAGAACCGTGAGCCGTTCCTGCTCCAGCCGCGCCGCCTCGATCCGCGCCCACACCTCGCCCATGCCGTGCAGCGCCTCGCCGCGCCACAGCGCCAGCGCCCGCTCGTACAGGCCGATCGCGGTGGGGGCGTCCCGGGTGGCGCGGGCGCGCCGGGTGAGCTGGGAGAAGCGGTGCACGTCCAGGCTCTCCGGCGGCAGGTCCAGCCGGTACCCGCCCGGCACGGTGGCGATGACGTGGCCCGGCAGCGCCTCACGCAGTTTGGAGATGACGATGTGCAGCTGCTTGCCCACGGTGGACACGGGGCTGCCGTCCCACACGTCGGCCGCCATCCGTTCGGAGGAGACCACCTGCCCGGCGCTCAGTGCCAGCCGGGCCAGCACCCCCACCCGCCGCGCCCCGGCCAGCCGCACCGGGGCGCCGTCCACCGTGACCTCCAGCGGCCCGAGCAGGTTGATCTCCACGCTCATGCGGAGTTGTCCCATTCCGTCGTCCTGCGAAGGGGCAGGAGTCTAACGGCCCCGTCGCCGAATGATCCAAGCGGCTGGATGATCAAAGCGTCGATGCGGCCTGCTGGATCCGGACCTGGGTGATGGCGTGGCGGTCGACCTGCACCACGCCGAAGCGCCACTCCCCCGCCGTGACGCTCTCGCCTGGGGCGGTGGGCACGTGGCCGAGCAGGGCCAGGACGAGGCCGGCGACGGTGGTGTAGTCGCCGTCGGGGCGGCTCTCCAGGTGGACGTCGAGGTCGGGCAGGTCGTGGACGGGGAAGCCGCCGGGCACGAGGATGCTGCCGTCCGCGTCGCGGGTCAGGTCGATGACGTCGCGGTCGGTCTCGTCGTAGATCTCGCCGACGACCTCTTCGAGCAGGTCCTCCAGGGTGACGATGCCGTCGGTGACGCCGTGCTCGTCGATGACGAGGGCGAACTGCTGGCGTTCGCTCTTGAAGCGGCGCAGCGCGGCGGCGACGGGCAGGCTGTCGGGCAGCAGGAGCGGCGGGCGGGCGACGTCGGCGGCGGTGACGGCGCTCGCGTCGGTGAGCAGGTCGCGCAGGTTGGCGATGCCGACGGTGTCGTCCAGCGCGTTGTCGCGGATCACCGGCGCCCTGGAGTGGCCGGAGGCGGCCAGGGCCTGGCGGGCCTGCTCGACGGGGGTGGCGGCGTCCAGGGTGAACACGTCCCTGCGGGAGACCAGCACCTCGCGCAGGACGCGCTCGCTGATCTCGACCGCGCCGGAGATGATCAGGCGCTGCTCGGCGATGAAGCCGCGGTGGGCGGCGACCAGGTCGCGGATCTCCTCGGCGCTCACCTCCTCGCGGTGCTGGTCGGGGTTGCCGCCCATGAGGCGGACGGCCAGGTCGGTGGACTTGGCCAGCGCCCACACGACGGGGCGGGAGACGGTGGCGACGAAGCTCAGCGGGCGGGCGACCAGCAGCGCCCAGGTCTCGGCGCGCTGCATGGCCACCCGCTTGGGCGCGAGCTCGCCGAAGACGAGGGTGAGGAACGTCAGCACGATGGTGACCAGCACGATCGCCACGGGGCCCGCGGCGTCGCCGAGGAAGCCGAGCAGGGGCACCAGCGGCTCGGACAGGGTGACCGCGGCCGTGGCCGAGGCCAGGAACCCGGACAGGGTGATGACGAGCTGGATGGTGGCCAGGAACTGGTTGGGGTCGCGCGCCAGGCGCGCCAGGACCTTCCCTCCTGCGCTCTGCTGCTCCAGCCGGCGTAGCTGGCCCTCCCGCAACGAGATCAGCGCCAGCTCGCTACCGGCGAAGACGGCGTTGAGTACGACGAGGATGACGACGAGGGCGAGCTGAAACCAGTAGCCGTCCACGGCAGAAGAGCTCCTTGGAACGATCCGGCCGGGCGGCCGGTGAAAGGGGAAGGGCGAGAGGACGTCGCGGGATCCCGATCGAGCCGCCGGGGGCGGATGCGCGCGCGGGCGGCTCGTGGACGTCCGGACACGTGTTGCGGGCGGTGCGCCGGGCCGGGGCCCGGCCTGGTACTGCACTCCTCCACGGGGTCCAGCACTCCGTTCTACTCCCACAACAGGTCTTATGGCGACAACGTGGGAACCTTCCCTCGCGTTCCCGAACCGCGTCACGAGTTCCTGGCCGCGGCAACGCGCTCAGGCACAGGCGGCCGAACCAGTGCCGCGGCTCAGGCGCGGACGGCCGACCCGTGTGGCGGCTCAGGCGCAGGCATCCGGCCCGTGTGGCGGCTCAGGCGCAGGCATCCGGCCCGTGTCGCGGCGCGTTCCAGGCATCGCGGGCCGGGCTGGGCGGCGGGCGCGGGGGAAAGCAGGCGCGCCGCTGTGGGAGGATCTTTTTCGCCGCACTGGTCAGCGGCGAACGGATCGCCGACGACCCCTTGGGCCGCCCGCTGATCGAGTGCTGCGGCTCGGTCAGCGGGCCCTCGGCCCCCGGTGACGCGTCCGGCCCGTCAGGAGTCGCCGCAGGTGAGGCCCGCCAGCCAGCGGTCGATCTCACCGGGCCAGTCGGTACGCAGCGCCTCGTCATGCCCGGCCGAAAAACGGCCCGCGCGCTTGCCCGCCTCCACGACGACCTCGATCCCGTAGGGCCCGGCGACGAAGGAGAGCCAGACCGCGCCGTGGCCCCGGGCGAGCTCGATCGCCTGGTGGAACGGCAGGTCCTGGCGCACCCCGTCCAGGTGGCCGGCCTGCAGATCGGCGGTCGTGAAGTGGAAGCCGAGCTGCGGGAACGCCTGAAGCACCCGTAGCTGGGACGGCAGCGGCACCACCGCGACCAGGTCAGGCTCGCCCCTGTGGACGGCGTCGGCGGCGGCCACCTCGGTGCGGACGCCGAGGGCCATGCCGGGCAGGTGCCGGCCGAAGATCTCGCTGATCGGCGTCTCCCAGGGCACCGGGATCGAGAACAGCACGCTGCGGTTCTCGCCCCGCCTGAGCACGAAAGGCCCGGCGACCTGCGTGCGGGAGAACTCCCCCGCCCCGGCGCCGCGCTCGATCTCCACCTGGGCGACCAGCTCCAGGGCGATGTGCTGGATCTCGGCGTCGAAGTCGCCGCCGGCCAGGCGCACCTCGCCGCTCAGCGTGCCGCCCGGCTGGATCCGGGGGGTGGTCAGGACGGTGTCCGCCGCAGGGCCGCCCGCGCCGAAGCCGCCCAGCATGCGTTTGAAGACCACGACGTCGTTCTCCCTGCCGAAGGTGGATGGCATGTGTCAGCCGCACCCTCGAACGATCATCGTCGGGGTCTGGTTCCGCAGGTCAGGGAATGCTGTCCGGCAGGTAGCAGGATTGATCAGCGGGGGTCGCGCCGCTCGGCCGCGAGCGTGCCGCCTCACGGGTGGGGAGCGGCGGTGGAGCCGCGGACGACCAGGCTGGGGATGACCGAGAAGTGCACGGCCGAGGTGCGGCCCGCGATGCGCTCCAGCAGCAGCCGCCCCGCCGTGCGGCCCATGACGACGCCGTCCTGGTTGACGGTGGTCAGTGCGATGCGGGGGTGGGCGGCCAGCTTGGTGTTGTCGTAACCGGCCACGGAGACGTCGCCGGGGACGGACAGCCCGGCCTCGTGCAGCGCGGCCAGGACGCCGAGTGCCGCCTCGTCGGCGCCGGCGAAGATGGCGGTGGGGCGCGGTGACCGGCTGAGCAGCTCCTGGGCGCCGCGGTAGCCGCCCTCCTCGGTGTAGGAGGTCGCGACGACGGCGACGTCGCCGTCCAGCCCGTGGTCGCGCATCACCCGCTCGTAGGTCTCGGCCCTGATGCGCGGCGTGCGGTCGGCGGCCTGGCCGTGCTCCTTGTCGAAGGTGATGTGCCCGATGCGCCGGTGGCCGAGGCCGATCAGGTGCTCCATGACGAGCTCGGAGCCGACCCTGTCGTCGTCCACGATCGAGTCGTAGGCCGGGGACCTGTCGTGCCTGCCGAGCACCAGGGTGGGGATCTCGCGGGCCACCTGCTCCAGGTGGCTGCGCCCGGCCAGGGGGGCGATCAGCAGGATGCCGTCCACCTGCCGGTCGATGAGGGCGTCGATGGCGCGTTTCTCGGTCTTGTCGCGCGTGCCGCCCTGGATCATGATCGCCTGGTAGTCGGACTCGGCGAGCTCGTCCACCAGGCCGGTCACTATCTCGGCGTAGAACGGGATGCCGATGTGCTGCATGAGCACGCCGATGGTGTACGCCCGCCCGCGCAGCGCCCGCGCGGCGGACTGGGGCCGGTAGTCCAGCTCGGTGATGGCCCGCTGGACGCGGTCGCGCATGGCGTCGCTGACCCCGTAGTCGTTCCTGATCACCTTGGAGACCGCCGCCTTGGAGACCCCGGCGTGTTTCGCCACGTCGGAAATGGTCACTCTTCGTCGCCGCTCAGGCGCGACCATGGGCATCCCCTTCTCAAGCCGAGTTCTGCCGATCCTACGCCGCCGAGATCACTCCCGCGTGTAGACCGGTCTATGGAGGATAGCCATACGTCCACAAAGCAGCCGCGTTGGCTAGTAGTAGCGTCGTAGACCGGTACACGTTTTTCCTTGACCTGCGTGCTGTGTGACGGCTACGTTAACTCGCACTCGGAGCCGCCCGCCTGGTCGGGACGCCCGCGCGAGAGCAAGAGGAAAGACGAGGATGCCCCCAGCAATCGACCGCCGACGGCTCGTACGACGACACAACCCCGTGCTGACCTCGGCGCACCCCACCGGCGTCCTCACGGTCGGCAACGGCGACATCGCGCTCACGGTCGACGTGTCAGGACTGCAGACGTTCCCGTCCTTCCACGAGCTGGTCCCCGACCCGCACCGGGTCGCCCGCGACGGGCTGTCCGGCCTGCCCGAGCAGCGCCCGCGCGACTTCGACGCCGACGACTTCCAGATCCCCCTGCGCACCCAGTCGAGCTGGGGCTGGTACGAGACGCGCCCCGACCGGGAGCTCCGGATCGAGGACACGGCCACCCTGTACGAGACGTCCCGCGGCCCGGTGCCCTACCTCGACCGCATGGGCCTGCAACGGGCCGGCGACCCGATCGCCGGGGAGTTCGTCCCTGGCGCCTGGTACCACTTCAACCCCCGCCGCGCCCACCTCGGCCGCCTGGCCCTGGTCCGCCCCGACGGGACGGAGCTGGGCGATCCAGCCGCGCTGTCGGACGTCCGCACCGAGCTGGACCTGTGGTCGGGAACGATCCACGCCACGTACGTGCTGGACGGCGAGCGGGTCAGCGTCACCACCGTCGCCGACCCGCACGAGCACCGCTTCGCGGTGCGGGTCGAGTCAGGGCTGCTGCCGCGCGGGTGGGGTGTGGCCTGGGTGTTCGACGAGCAGCCGGACGACCTGGCCGCCTTCGAGCTGCCGCTCGCGAACAAGACGGTCTGGGACGAGCGGACGCCCGGCCACTGGATCGCCCGGCGCACGGTGGAGGCGCTGGCCTACAGCGTCGGCGTCCGGACGACCGGCGGCCTGCGCGAGGAAGGGGAGTCCGCCGTCGCCCGCGCGGACGGCGCCGTCGTCGAGGTCGTGGTGACGCTGACGCCGGACCATCACGGGCCGCACGGCCAGGCCGGGTTCTCCGCCGTCCTGGAGGCCGCGCGGACCTGGTGGGCCGGGTACTGGAGCGGCGGCGGCGCCGTCAGCCTCGACGGCAGCACCGACGAGCGGGCCGCGGAGCTGGAACGGCGGCTCGTCCTGTCGCAGTACCTCACGGCCGTCAACAGCGCAGGGGCCACCCCGCCCGCGGAGTCGGGCCTGACCTACAACACCTGGTCGGGCAAGTTCCACCTGGAGATGCACTGGTGGCACGCGGCGCACTTCCCGATGTGGGGGCGGGGGCGGCTGCTGGAGCGCAGCCTGCGCTGGTACCACCGGGCGCTGGAGGCGGCGCGGGCGACCGCCCGGCGGCAGGGGTATCGCGGGGCGCGCTGGCCGAAGCAGACCGATCCGTCCGCGCGCGAGTCGCCGAGCCACATCGGCGTCTTCCTGCTGTGGCAGCAGCCGCACGTCATCCACCTGCTGGAGCTGCTGCGCGGCGAAGGACACGGGCGCGGGGAGTCGTTCCTGCGGGAGCACTACCCGCTCGTCGAGGCGACCGCCGACTTCATGGCCGACTTCGCCGAGGAGCGCGACGGCTCGTTCACGCTCCCGCCCCCGCTCATCCCCGCCCAGGAGAGCTACCTCCTCGACCGGGCGACGAACAGCGATCCCACGTTCGAGCTGGCGTACTGGTCGTGGGCGCTGGGCGTGGCGAACGAGTGGCGGGCCAGGCTCGGTCTCGAACCGGACGGGGAGTGGGACCGGGTGGCGCGGAACCTGCGCCGGCCCGCCGTGCTGCCCGACGGCACCTACGCCGCGCTCGCGACCCCGCCGCTGCTGATCCGCAAGGATCACCCGTCCATGCTCATGGCGCTGGGCTGGCTGCCCGACACGTACCTGGTGGACCCGGACACGATGTCGGCGACGCTCGACTCCGTGTGGGAGCGCTGGGACCTGCAGTCGAGCTGGGGCTGGGACTACCCCGTCATGGCGATGACCGCGGCGCGGCTCGGCGACGCCGGTCGCGCGCTCGGCGCGCTCCTGCTGCCCTCCCCCAAGAACGTCTTCCTCCCCAACGGACACAATCCGCAAATGCCGGGCTTCCTCACCATCTATCTCCCGGCCAATGGAGGACTGCTCGCCGCGATGGCGCATCTCGCCGCGGTGGTGGAGCGGGGGGCGGAGCTTCCCGGCGGCTGGGTGATCACGTCAGAAGGGCTTACCACATTGAAGGCTTCCCAGAGGTGAGGACCATGCGTACGAAACTCGCAGTACAGGCGGCATCGTTGGCGGTCGCCGGGGCTCTCGCCCTGGCGGGCTGCTCGTCGCCCGACGAATCCGCCACCGGAGGCGTCGAGCTGACGTTCATGAACCAGTCGCGCGGGCAGGAGGCCGCGCTGACGCAGCTCGCGCAGCAGTACTCCCAGAAGACCGGCGTCAAGATCACCGTCGAGACGCCTGGCCCGGTCGACTACCTGCCCAAGCTGCAGGCGAAGGCGCAGTCCAGGTCCATGCCGGACGTCTACTCGTCCTTCGACGCGACGCAGATGGCGCCGTTCTACAAGGCCGGCTGGGCGATGGACCTGTCAGCCGAGCTGAACGCCGGGTGGAGCAAGAACTTCAGCCCGGCCGTGCTCAGGATGTCGGCCTTCCAGGAGGGCAACAACCTGGGCGTCAAGCCCGGCACGTACTCGGTGCACTGGGAGACGCAGACGTACGGCTTCCTCGTCAACCCGGCGCTGACCGGCATCACGGCGGACGAGCCGCCCGCGACGACGACCGAATTCGTCGAGGCGCTGGCCGCAAAGGGCGCGAAGCTCTCCATCGCGGCCTCCCAGACGCCGACCGTCGTGCAGGGCCTGGCCTCGAACTGGCTGACGGACGCCGAGATCGAGGCCACCCTCAGCGGCAAGGCGAGCTGGAAGCAGGACGGCTGGCGCAACGCCTTGCAGTTCCTGCTCGACCTGAAGAAGGCCGGGGTGCTGGCCGACGACTCCATCCCGGGCGGGCAGGACGACCACCCGAACGTGGAGTCGGCCTTCTTCACCAAGAAGCTGGGCGCCATCTTCGACGCCGCTCCCGGCATCGCGGTCGGCCTGCGGACGAACCCGGAGTTCGACGACTACTTCTCCACCGGGCTGCCCAAGGCGCCCGGCGGCGTCCACGACCCGCGCTCGCCCGGCATCCCCGGCAAGGGCGCGGTGATCAACCCGAGGGGTGAGCACGCCAAGGAGGCGCTGGCGTTCGTGAAGTGGCTGACCGAGCCGGAGCAGCAGGCGGTGTTCGCCAAGACCGCCCGCATCCTGCCCACCAACCCGGAGCTGCTCGCCGGTGCGGACATCCCGGGGCAGCTCGCGGGCTTCGCCGCCGGGGTGAAGTCCATGCAGGTGATGTCCACGACGTTCACCCCTGACGTGCACACCGCGATCAAGGCGGAGTCGCAGCGCCTGGTGCTGGGCGAGACGACGGTGGACGAGGCGCTGGCCACGATCCAGGCGGCGCAGGACCGCACGTCATGACGACGCGGCAGCTCGCGGTTCCCGCGCGGCGCCTGTCCCGGGCGCCGCGCGGGAGGCGCACCCTCCACCGCAACCTGATCGGCTGGCTGTTCCTGGCCCCGGCCGTCGCGCTCGTCGGGATCTTCACGATCACCCCGTTCGCGCAGGCCATCCTGCTGAGCTTCCAGTCCTGGGACGGCGTCAGCCCCGACACCCCGTGGGTGGGGCTGGACAACTACGCCTTCGTCGCCTCCGACCCGATCTTCTGGGCGTCCATGCGCAACGTGCTGTTCTTCGGCGTCGTCGGGTTCGTCGCCGGCAACGGCGTCGCGCTGGGCATGGCGCTGGCCGTCAACAGCGTCGTCCGTGGCAGGACGTTCTTCCGCACCGTCTTCTACCTGCCGGGCGTGCTGTCGGTGGTCGTGGTCGGCCTGCTGTTCTCCTTCATCCTGGCCCCCGGCTCCGGCGTGCTCAACCGGCTGCTCGGCCTGGTGGGCGTGGACGGGCAGAACTGGCTGGGCGACCCGGCCGTCGCGCTGCCCGTCGTGGCGGCGGTGTTCGTCTGGTTCCACTGGGGGTTCGGCTTCCTGCTCTTCCTGGCCGGGCTGCAGGACGTGCCGAAGGAGCTGTACGAGGCCGCCGACCTGGACGGCGCGAACCGCTGGTCGAAGTTCCGCTACATCACCTGGCCGCAACTGGCCCCCGTCACCTCGATCGTCAGCCTGCTCACATTGCTGGCCGCGCTCCAGATCTTCGGCACCGTGCAGGTGCTGACCAACGGCGGCCCCGGCCACCACACGATGGTGCCGACCCTCGCCATCTACAACGAGGCGTTCGTCAACTGGCGCTACGGCAGCGCCGCGGCCATGTCGGTCGTCTTCGGCGGCGCGCTCGTGCTGCTGTCCGTGCTCCAGCTCACCATCGCCAGGCGGAGGTCCCGCGCATGAGGATGAAGGTCGGCCTGTACGGGCTGCTCGGCGTCGCCGCGCTGATCGCGCTGTTCCCCCTGCTGTGGATGCTGTCCGGGTCGTTGCAGAGCCTCACGGAGCTGCTGTCCAACGACAGCCTCCTGCCCGCCGACCCGCAGTGGCACAACTACGTGACCGCGTGGGTGCAGGGCGAGCTCGGCGTCTACCTGCGCAACAGCGTCCTCTACACCGGGTCGGCGGTGGCCGGCATCCTGCTGGTGTCCAGCCTCGCCGGGTACGCGCTCGCGCGGCTCGACTTCGCGGGCAAGGGCGCGTTCACGTTCGTCATCCTGGCCGTGATGATCATCCCGGCGCCCGCCATGTTCCTCGCCCAGTACAAGCTGCTCATCTCCCTGAACCTGACGAACAACCCGGCCGGCTACGTGCTGATCCTGATCACCTCGGGCGTCCCGATGTCGACGCTCATCATGCGCGGCTTCTTCGCCGCCCAGCCGCGCGCCCTGGAGGAGGCGGCCGCGCTGGACGGCGCCGGCCCGCTGCGCACCTTCTGGAGCGTGATCCTGCCGCTGGCGCGGCCCGGCCTCGCCGCCGTGGGGGTCATCCAGGGGCTCGGCGCGTGGAACGAGTACCTCATGGCGCTCGTCCTGTTCGAGGACAACTCCCTCATGCCGATCCAGCGCGGCCTGACCGCCTTCACCTCCGCCGAGACGCCGCAGCAGCAGATCCTCCTGGCCGCCACCACCATCTCCATCGTGCCGGTGGTGATCTTCTATCTGATGGCGCAGCGGCACATCGTGAAGGGCATCGGCGCGGGCGCGATCAAGTAGGCAGGCCGGGGATCACCGCGCGGAAGAACTGGCGGATCGCGGTCTCGACCCGCACCGTGTCGCGGTCGAACAGCCACTGCGCCTGCAGCCCGTTGATCAGCGAGACGGTCATGGTGGCCAGGATCGGCGGGTCGATCGACGGGGGCAGCCCCCGCTCGGCGAGCGCGGCGAACGTCTCGGCGTAGAAGCGGCGCAGGTTGCGGTACCGGTCGGCGTAGTACGCGTGCGCGGGGTGGTCGGCCGAGGTCGCCTCGCCGGACACGACGCAGTGCAGCTCCATGAGGCCGGGCCGCAGCTCGTTGTCCACGATGACGGCGATCATGCCGTTGAGTGTCTCGACGGGGTCGGCGGCCGGGTCCAGGACCTTGGCCGACTGCAGGAACTCGGTGCCGCGCTCGTCGCGCAGCGCCAGCACGCCGAGCAGCAGGTCCTCCTTGCGCGGGAAGTGGTGCAGCAGGCCGGTGTGGCTGATGCCGGCGCGCCTGGCGAGGTCCTTCATGGTGGCGCCGTAGAAGCCGGTCTCGCCGAAGGCGTCCACGCACGCCTCGAGGACGCGGCGCCGTACCGCCGCGGTCTTCGCGTACGGGCCGCGGTTGCCGGATGCCGTCATGGACGCCCCTTCAAATTAGTATCGCGATTCGGTTTTCATGCTAGCGTGTCGCCACGCGTCACCCCCATGGTCTCGAGCAAGGAACTCCACCATGCCCAAAGCCCCCTCCGGTTTCCTCTGGGGCGCGGCGACCGCCCCGCACCAGATCGAAGGCAACAACGTCAGCAGCGACTGGTGGGCACTCGAACAGGCGATGCCCGGCATGCAGCGCAGCGGCGACGCCATCGACAGCTACCACCGCTACGCCGAGGACATGCGCCTGCTGGCCGAGGCAGGCCTGAACGCCTACCGCTTCGGCATCGAGTGGGCGCGCGTCGAGCCGATCCCCGGCGCGTTCTCGCGGGCCGAGCTGGCCCACTACCGCCGCATGATCGACACCGCCTTCGGTCTCGGGCTCACCCCCGTCGTCACCCTGCACCACTTCACCAACCCGCGCTGGTTCGACTGGCTCGCCGACGACGCCGTCCAGCGCTTCCAGAGCTACGTGCGGCAGGCCGCGAGCATCCTGGGCGGCGTCCCGTGGGTGTGCACGATCAACGAGCCCAACATGCTCGCCCTCATGATCGGCATGGCCCGCGACGCGCGGGCCCAGCGCTCCACCGAGGAGTGGATGAGCCCCACCGTCGAGGGCGCGGCCCGGCCGGTGCTGCCCGACCCCGACCCGGAGATCGGCGACCGGCTGGCCGAGGCGCACCACGCCGCCCGCGAGGTGCTGAAGGAGCGCACGGGGGCGGCCGTCGGCTGGACGGTGGCCTGCCAGGCGCTCACCGCCACCCCCGGCAACGAGGCCAGGCTGCGCGAGGTGCGCCGGATCCGCGAGGACCTCTACCTGGAGGCCGCCCGCGACGACGACTTCATCGGCGTGCAGTCCTACTCCAGCCAGGCCGTGGACGGCAACGGCGTGGTCCCGCACCCCCAGCACCCGGACAACACGATGACCGGCAACGCCTACCGGCCCGACGCGATCGGCATCGCCGTCCGCCACGCCTGGGAGGCGACCGGCCACACGCCGATCCTCGTCACCGAGAACGGCATCGCCACCCCCGACGACACGCGCCGCGTCGCCTACACGCAAGAGGCGCTCGGCCACCTGTTCGACTGCCTGGACGAGGGCATCGACGTGCGGGGCTACCTGCACTGGAGCGCGCTGGACAACTTCGAGTGGGGCCACTGGGAGCCCACCTTCGGCCTCATCGCGGTGGACCGGGAGACGTTCGAACGGCAGCCGAAGCCCAGCCTGGCCTGGCTCGGCGAGGTCGCCAGGCGCGGGGAGGTCTGATGCTGAAGCCCCGCCCCACCCCCACCCGCGAGCTGGTCAGCCTCGACGGCCTGTGGCGCTTCGCCCTGGAGGGCGGCCCCGGCCCGCTGGACACCGCCCTGGAGGCCGCCGTCCCGGCCAGCTACAACGACCTGTTCACCGACCCCGCCGTCCGCGACCACGTCGGCTGGGTGTGGTACCAGCGCCAGGTCCGCGTGCCGCGCGGCTGGGCGGGCGAGCGGATCGTGCTGCGCCTCGACGCCGCCACGCACCACGGCCGGGTGTACGTGGGCGACGTGCTGGTGGCCGAGCACACCGGCGGCTACACGCCGTTCGAGGCCGACATCACCGAGCACGTACGCGCCGGGCAGGAGTTCCGGCTCACCGTCGCGGTCGGCAACGAGCTGACCGGCGTCACGATCCCGCCGGGCACGATCACCGTCTCCGCCGACGGCCGCAGGAGACAGACGTACCTGCACGACTTCTACAACTACGCCGGGCTGGCCCGCTCGGTCTGGCTCTGCAGCCGCCCGCCCGTGCACATCCAGGACATCACCCTCGTCACCGGCCTCGACGGGACGGTGCGGTACACGGTGGAGACCAGCGAGCCCACGCCGGTCCGGGTCCGCGTGCTCGACGCCGCCGGCACGCAGGTCGCGGTGGGCGAGGGCGCCACCGGGACCGTGCGCATCGAGGACGTCACCCTGTGGCGGCCGGGCGCGCCGTACCTGTACGAGCTGGTCGCCGAGATCGACGGCGACTCCTACCCGCAGCCGTTCGGCGTGCGGACCGTGGAGGTGCGCGGCACCGAGTTCCTCATCAACGGCGAGCCGTTCTACTTCACCGGCTTCGGCAGGCACGAGGACACGCCCGTGCGCGGCAAGGGTCACGACGACGCCTACCTCGTCCACGACTTCCAGCTCATGGACTGGACCGGCGCCAACTCCTTCCGCACCTCGCACTACCCTTACGCGGAAGAGGTCATGGACTTCGCCGACCGGCACGGCATCGTCGTCATCGACGAGACCGCCGCCGTCGGGCTCAACCTGGCCGTCGCCTCCGGGCTCTTCGGCGCGCCGCCGCGTCCCACGTTCTCGCCGGAGACGTACGGCGAGGCCACCCGCGACGCGCACGCGCAGGCCATCCGCGAGCTGGTGGCCCGCGACAAGAACCACCCCAGCGTCGTCATGTGGTGCCTCGCCAACGAGCCGGCCTCCAACGAGGAGGGCGCGCGCGAGTACTTCGAACCGCTGGTCGAGCTCACCCGCGAGCTCGACCCGACCCGCCCGGTCACCTACTCCGCCGTCATGTTCGCCACGCACGACAACGACCGCATCGCGGACCTGTTCGACGTGGTGTGCGTCAACCGCTACTACGGCTGGTACATCGCCACCGGCGACCTGGCCACGGCGGAGGCGTACCTGGAGCGCGACCTGCGCGGCTGGGCGGAGAGGTTCGGCAAACCGGTCATGATGAGCGAGTACGGCGCCGACACCCAGCCCGGCCTGCACTCGGTGTGGGACACGCCGTGGACAGAGGAGTACCAGCAGGCCTACCTGGAGATGCACCACCGCGTCTTCGACCGGATCGAGGCGTTCGTCGGCGAGCACGTGTGGAACTTCGCCGACTTCCAGACCGCGCACGGCATCCACCGGGTGGACGGCAACAAGAAGGGCGTCTTCACCCGTGACCGCCGGCCCAAGGCCGCCGCGCATGCGCTGCGGACGCGCTGGAAGGGGCTCGCCGGGCGCAAACCCGCGAACCCCCGGTAGCGCGCCCTGGTCAGGCGGTGTCGCCGCCGTCGGCCAGCAGGGTGCTGCCGGTCATGAACGCCGACAGGTCCGAAGCGCAGAACAGGGCGACCCGCGCGATGTCGTCGGGGGTGCCCACCCGCCCGATCGGGCTGTTCAGCATGAGGTCGGTCGGCAGGTCGGCCAGGTTCACGCCCGCGGCGGCGGCCATCGCCAGGTTGCCCTCCGTGGGGACGAAGCTCGGCGCGACCCCGAGCACGCGGATGCCCATGGGGGCGAGTTCGAGCGCCAGCTCGCGGGTCAGGCCGCGGGCGGCGTGCTTGGACCCGACGTAGGCGGCCAGGCCGGGAGCGCTGCCGCGGAAGCCGGCGGTGGAGACGATGTTCACGATGACGCCGCCCGCGCCGCCCGCCGACATGCGGCGGGCGGCCTCGCGCGCGCCCACGAACACGCCGCGCGCGTTCACGGCGAACACCTGGTCCCACGTCTGCTCGGTCATCTCCAGCAGCGGGACGGCCGGGAAGATGCCCGCGTTGTTCACCCACACCTCCAGACCGCCCAGCTCGGCGACCGCGCGGTCGGCGGCGGCGGAGACGGCCGCCGCGTCGGTGACGTCCATGGCGGCGCCGATCGCGCGCACCCCGTGGCTCGCGGCGATCTCCTTGGCCGCCGCCACGGCCAGCCCTTCGTCGAGGTCGCCGATCAGCAGGTCGGCCCCGGCCTCGGCCAGGCGTGCGGCGATGGCCTTGCCCAGGCCGCGACCCCCTCCTGTGACGACCGCGCGCCGCCCCTTCAGCGAGACCAGCTCGGCGAGGGACTTGCCCGACACATCAGCAGTGGACATGAGACATCTCCTTGGATTGAGAAATCAGCTCCGGCTCGCGCTGACGCGGTACTGCGCGTTCAGCAGCGGCCAGGTCAGCTCGGCCATCTCGGCGGCGGGCCGGGAGCAGCCGCGTTCCAGCCAGTCCGTGGCCACCCCGAGCAGCGCGCCGGCGGTGAACGCCGCCGTCACGTCGTGCGGGACGCGCTCCGGCCACGCGCCGGCCTCGGCCTGCCGCAGCCGCTCGTGGATGACGGCGGCGACGCGGCGGCGGATGTGCCCGGCGACGCGCGCGCTGCCCTGCGAGCCGAGCAGCGCGCGGTACAGGCCGGCGTGCCCGGCCAGGCTGTCGAAGAACGCCGTCAGCGACGCGATCGCCTCCCGCACCAGGTCCGCCGAGTCGAGGGCGGGGCCGGGCAGAGACTCGATCAGGTCGTCGACCATGGCGGTGCAGGCGTGTTCGGCCAGCTCGTGGACGTCGCGGTAGTGGTCGTAGAAGGCCGAGCGGCTCACCCCCGCGCCCTCGGCCACGTCCGAGACGCTGATCCGGGACAGATCCCGCTCCTCGGCCAGCTCGATCAGAGCCGCGGCCAGGGCGGATCGGGTGCGGCGCACGCGCCTGTCGGTGTTCTCCCTGCCTGCCACGGCGCACCCCGTCCGTCGAAAAACTACACCTGCAAGTTTTCTTGCATGTGTAGCTTAACGCGCCTCCGGAGGGTCCTCGCCTTCCGGGCTGACGACCAGCCTCATGAAGACCTCAAGCAGGCCCAGCGGCTCGCGGGACGGGTCGAGCAGGGCCTGGATGCGCAGGCCGTCCACCATGGCCAGCACCAGCGTGACCTTCTCGTCGGCCGACAGGTACGCGCTGTCCCGCGAGGTGGGCAGCGGGCTGCTGTTGAAGCGGGTGCGCATGCGCTCGCGCCGGGTGACGAAGAACGCGTGCGCGGGATGCGCGGGGTCGGTCGCCGCGATCGACAGCGCCAGCCAGTTGCGCTGGTAGCCGGGGTTCTCGAACTCCTCGCGCAGCACCGCGCTCAGCACGCTGCCGCCCGCCAGCCCCGACTCGATGATCTGCGCGGCCAGCTTCTCCTCGTCGGCCTCCCGCTGGGCCAGGGCGGTCAGGAGCAGCTCGTCCTTGCCGGAGAAGTGCCGCAGCAGCGCCGCGTGCGTCACGCCCGCGCGGGCGGCGATGTCCCGCAGCGACGACCGCTCGTAGCCGTGCTGGGCGAAGCTCTCCAGCGCCGCCCGGACGATCTGCGCGCGCCGGGCCGGGGTGGCGGCGTTCGGGCCGCGCCGGCGTCTCGCGGGTTCCTTGGGCTGTTCTGGAGCGGTCATGAGTGCAGATTCTAGTATTGCTAAAAAGTTTCCACTGTGGTTACTTTTGCGATGTGCGGGGGCACCCACCCCAACTCCAGAGGAGCCCCAGTGACCGAAGAACGACCTGACAGCGCTGTGGAGGCCGCCGAGCCGGAAGGCCTCGCGGCGCCGCCGCTGCAGCACATCGGCGCGGGCTATCTCGCGCTGCTGATGATCGCCGCCTTTGGGGCGTCGATCGCGCTCATGGTGCCGCTGACGTACGCGCTGGCCGTGCGCATCTCCGAGATCGCGCCGGGCCGCGAGGAGACGCTCGGCTATGTCACCGGCACCGCGCAGCTCGTCTACCTGGTGCTCAGCCCGCTGATCGGCATGTGGAGCGACCGCACCAGGTCGCGGTACGGGCGGCGGGCGCCCTTCCTGGTGGCCGGGGCGCTGCTGGGCCTGGCCGCGCTGGCCGTCGTGGCCGCCGCGCCGACCGTCCCGCTGATCGGCCTGGGCTGGGTGTTCGGGATGATCGGCTGGTCGGTGGCGGGTGGAGCGATCCAGACGCTGCAGGCCGACCACGTGCCCGAGGATCAGCGCGGCCGGGTGTCGGCCCTGACCGGCCTCATGACGCAGATCGCGCCGGTGATCGGCATCGGCGTCGCCTACGCGGTCTCGTCGAGCACGTTCCTGGTGTTCATGGTGCCGGGGCTGATCGGCTTCGTGCTGGTCGTGCTGCTGCCGCTGCTCAGGCCGGAGGGCAGCTCGTACGAGCTCGTCCGCTCCGCCCGGGTCAGCACGAAGGAACTGTTCGCCAGCTTCGTCTTCAATCCCCGGAAATATCCGGACTTCGGGTGGAACTGGCTCGGCCGCTTCGTCTTCTTCATGGGCCTGTACTTCAACACCACCTTCGGCACCTTCTTCTACGCCCAGCGCCTCGACCTGCCCGTCAAGGAGGTCGCCGGGGTCGTGGCCTCCATCGGGATCCTGGGCGTCGTGGCGGCGTCCGCGGGCGCCCTGGCCGGCGGGTTCCTGTCCGACAAGCTGCGGAGGCGCAAGCTGTTCACGTTCATCGGCTCGCTGCTGTTCGTCGCCGGGGCGTGCGTGGACGCGTTCGCGTACTCGCTGCCGCCGCTGATCGCGGGCGCGGTGCTGATGCAGCTCGCCATCGCCGTGTTCGCCGCCGTGGACCAGGCGATCGTCTTCGCGGTGCTGCCCGACCGGGCGCAGGCGGGCCGGTACATGGCGGTGGTGGCGTTCGCGCAGAAGATCCCCAGCGCGATCGCCCCGCTCGTCGCCCCGTTCATCATCACCGCCGGCATGACCGGCGCCGACCGGAACTACACCCTGCTCTACCTCACCGGAGCCGTGCTCGCCCTGGCCGGGGGCCTGATCGTGCTCCTCAAGGTCAAGTCCGTCCGATAGCTCGAGAAATGTGGAAATGATCAGCCCATCGCCTTACGACCTGCGGATCGACAGCGGCGGGGACCAGTTCCCCGTCTCCGGCCCCGCGCCCAGGCTGTCGTGGAAGCTGCCCCGCGAGTGGAGCGGCCAGGACGGCTACGACCTGCACCTGCGCGTGGACGGCACCGACCGGAGCGTGGAGCGCGTCACGTCGGCGCGGCACCTGTTCGTGGACTGGCCGCTGCCGCCGTTGCGCAGCCGACAGCACGTCGCCTGGCGGGTCCGCACCCACCTGGACGGCGCGTCGTCGCCGTGGTCGCCATGGCACACGTTCGAGTCGGGCCTGTTCGACGCGGACTGGTCGGCGCGCTGGATCTCCCCCCGCGAGAACTCACCGTCTGTGCTCTCCGGCAGCGTTGAGCTGCGGGACGACATCGCCGAGGCCCGGCTCTACGCCACCGCCCTCGGCCTCTACGAGGCCTTCGTCAACGGGACGCGGGCCGGCACGGCCGAGCTGACCCCGGGCTGGACCTCGTACGACGAAACGCTGTACGCCCAGGTCATGGACGTCACGGCGCTGCTGCGCGACGGCGTCAACCACCTGGAGATCGTGCTGTCGGACGGCTGGTACCGGGGCGCCGTCGGCACCTGGCGCAAGCGCGACTCCTGGGGCACGCTCACGGCGGCGCGGCTCCAGCTCCACGTCCGCCACGCCGACGGCACCGAGACGGTGGCGGTCACGGACGGAAGCTGGACCTCCCGCCGCGGCCCCGTCGTCGCGGCCGACCTCATGGACGGCCAGACCACCGACCTCACCGCCGCTCCGGGCGAGAGCCGCCCCGTCCTGGTGGACGCGGTCACCGCGCCGCCCATCGGCTGGTCGCCCGCGCCGCCCGTGCGCCGTGTCGAACGGCTCGCCCCGCGTTCGGTGACCCCGCTGGACGGCGGCGGCTGCGTCGTGGACTTCGGCCAGAACGCCGCCGGCTGGATCACCCTCGCCGACCTCGGCCCGTCAGGCACCCGCACCGTCATCGACCACGGCGAGCACCTGTCCCCCACCGGCGACCTGACCACCTCCCACCTGGACAGCGTGCGGCCGGGCGAGCAGCCCGTCCCGTTCGTCCAGCGCGACGAGGTCGTCTCCGCGGGCAGGCCGGGCGAGGTGTTCGAGCCCCGGCACACCGTGCACGGCTTCCGCTACGCCCGCCTGTCCCGCGCCGTGGACCCGGCGAGCGTCTCGATGCGGGTCGTCCACACCGACCTGCGCCCCACGGCCACCTTCACCTGCGGCGACGACGACCTCAACCGCCTGCACGAGGCCGCCCGCTGGAGCTTCCGCGGCAACGCCGTGGACCTCCCCACCGACTGCCCCACCCGCGAGCGCCTCGGCTGGACCGGCGACTACCAGATCTTCGTCCCCACCGCCGTCCGCCTGTTCGACGTGTCCGGCTTCAGCCGCAAGTGGCTGCGCTCCGTCCGCGACGACCAGCTCGCCGACGGCCGCGTGGTCAACTCCTCCCCCGACCCCAACCGGCTCAGGACCCGCGCCGACCCGATGGCGGAGGCGATCACCGGCTCCGCGGGCTGGGGCGACGCCATCGTGCACGTCCCCTGGGTGCTGTACGAGACCTACGGCGACACCGCCGTCCTCGCCGAGAACTGGCCCGCCATGCGCCGCTGGACCGACTGGGCGCTCACCACCGCCCGCACCGCCCACCACCCCTCCCGCACCGGCGCGCTCCCCCACGAGGCGCACCTGTGGGACGGCTCCTTCCACTGGGGCGAATGGGCCGAACCCAAGCGGCGGGCCGCCGACGGCTCCCTCATCGACCCCGTGACCAGCGACCCCGTCGCCTGGTACACCGCCGACAAGGGCGAGGTCGGCACCGCCTACCTCTACCGCACCACCCGCACCCTCGCCGCCGTCGCGGACGTGCTCGGCCACCCCGCCGACGCCGCCCGCTACCACGACACGGCCGAGCGGGTGCGGCACGCCTGGCAGACCGAATTCCTCGACGCCGACGGCCGCACCAGGGCGGGCACCCAGGCGAGCCACGTCCGCGCCCTCGCCTTCGACCTCGTCCCCCCGGACCTGCGCGACCAGACCGCCCGCCACCTCGTGGACCTCGTGGACGCCGCCGGCGGCCACCTCACCACCGGCTTCCTGTCCACCGCCGACCTGCTGCCCGTCCTCGCCGACACCGGCCACGCCGACGTCGCCTACCGGCTGCTGTACCAGCGCACCTCGCCGTCCTGGCTGGGCATGCTCGACCGGGGGGCCACCGCCGTCTGGGAGGACTGGGACGGCGTCTCCCCGGACGGCACCGCCACCGCCTCGCTCAACCACTACAGCAAGGGCGCGGTGGTCCGCTTCCTGCACACCCACACCCTCGGCCTGTCGCAGGCTCCCGGCTCCGTGGCCTGGGAGTCGTTCGTCGTCGAGCCGCTGCCGCACGAGTCGGTGACGTGGGCGGAGGGCACCTTCGACAGCCCGCAGGGGAGGATCGAGGTGGGGTGGCGTGTGCGGGATGGCCTGCTGAGCATCTCGGCCGAGGTTCCCGGAGGGTGCCGGGGGGAGGTGCGCTTCCCCGGCGGCGTCACCTACCGGATCGGGCCCGGCCGCTTCTCCCGGCAGCACCCTTCTCCAGCGGGGGCCGCGGCTACGGCTTGACCTCGCTGAGCCGCCCTGTCCTGACGTCGTACACGAAGCCCCTGATCGCGTCCTTGTGCGGGATGAACGGGTCCGCCCTGATCCGCCGCACGGACTGGAGCACGTCCTCCTCCAGTTCGGCGAAGGCCTCGGCGCCAGGCTGCGGCGCTCGCCCGCCGTGATGACGCCGCCCGCGTCGCGGATGACGTGGGCGGCGCCCTCCCGCAGGCCGAGCGCAACCGGCCCGTGTTCCTGACGTGATCGGAGCGCGGCATGATCACCATCATGAGGAGGCTGATCACGACTCTGGTGGCCTGCGGCGCTCTGCTGGCGGGCACCGCCTTCGCGCAAGCAGAGATCAAGGATCCGGTCCAGGCGCTGAAGGCCGTGCTGGCGTCCGGGAACGGGGTGCGCTTCACCGAGACGACCACCCTTCTGGACGGCGCCGACGAACGGGCGGAACGCCGGCGTACCGGGACCTTCGAGTTCGACGCCGGAGGCCACGTCAAGGCGCTGGACGTCACCACCACCGGCGGCGAGTACGGGCGCGAACGGGTCATCGGCTTCAACCACGACATCGGTGGCACCGCCTACCGTTCCGGCGGTCTCCTGACGCAGTGGCTGCGGAAGGGCAAGACCTGGTGGAAGGACTCTCACCAGATGCACCTCTGGCACACCGAGCTGCTCGGCTACGACGAGCAGCTCGTCAATCCGGCCGAGCCCGCGACCCTGGCCGCCCTGATGAAGAACGGCCGGCGGAGCGGGGACACCGTCACCGGCGCGATCACGTTCGAGAAGCTTGAGCAGGTCTCCCGCTGGGCGGAGCACGCGACCCATATCGGATGGGAAGAGGACGCCAGGCTCGACTACACCGTCACGCTGAGCCCGTCAGGCCTGGTCAGCAGGGTGCAGAGCACGTTCACGTTCGCCGACGCCCTCGACGAGCTGACGGGGAAGACCGTCCACGTGGAGACCCGCTACCAGCAGTGGGGCGGCAAGGTGTCGATCAAGGCGCCGGATCCTCGCCGGACGACCAGCGAGCTCTGCATCGAGGGCCGCTGCAATTGGCGCCTTCCCGGCTGACGCGCCCCGTCAGGAGCACTGCAGGCTGACGTCGTCCAGGCGGACGAACTGCTTGGCTCCGTCGTCCTTGCCGAAGATCGCCTGGATGTAGACCGTGTCCAGCCGGCGCAGGTCGATCCGGCTGGTCCTGATGCGCTGGTAGCCGGAGCCCGGGAGAAAGGCGCCGTGCTGGTCAGCTTGTGCCAGCCGTTGGGGTCCCAGATCTCGAGGGCGACCTGAGCGCCTCCGCCGCCCACCGGTTGCGCGTAGATCTCCGCCACGCAGCTCGACCGCTCCGGCCAGTCGCCGACCGGTACCGCGATGCGTTCGGCCGCCCACCCCTGACCGGCGTACAGCCAGCCGTTGTCGGCGCCGGACCTGGCGAGGCCTTGGGCGAGGTCGAAGCCGGCCCTGCCGTCCCCGCTGGTCAGCGGCTCCCAGCGCTGCGCGGGGTTGCCCTCGAAGCCGTCGGAGAACCGGGGCGCGGCGGCTTGCGCGATGGCGGTGGGCAGGCCGGTGAACACCAGCCCGACGACCGCCGTCAGGGTGAGGAACTTCTTCGCGCCCCGCTTCGAGGTCCTCCGCCGGACGCGAGGGGAGCGGCGGCGGCCGAGCAGTCCTACGAGGGAGGCCGGGCGATCTGGCTTGTTGATCATGGGGGTTCTCCTCCATGGATCGGGGGTGCCTTCGTGGTCTGCTCCGACTGTGCCGTCCGGCGGCGGGGCGGCGACATCGCTGATGTCAGGGATTGACAGCGCGGGTCACGCCGTGCAGGGGCTCAGCCCATGAGGGCGGCGGTCAGCTCCTCGCGCCCGGTCGTGGCGGTCTTGCGGTACACCGCCTTGAGGTGGGCGTTGACCGTGTGAAGTGAGACGTCCATCCGGCGGGCGATCTGGCGGAGTGCCGCGCCGGTGCACAAATGGTCGACGACCTCGCGTTCCCGGGCGGTGATGGCGTACCAGGCCGCCAGCGTCGGCAGCAGCAGGCGTGGGGGCGGGGCCTGGACCACCACCGTCACGTCGCCGGCGCCGTCCGGGCCGGTGAGCTGGGCCTGGGTGGCGACCCACCGCCCGCAGAAGGCCGACGGCACGCAGGTCAGCGCGTGCCCGCCAGGAGCGCCGCCAGGAGCGCCGCCAGGAGCGCCGCCAGGAGCGCCGCCAGGAGCGCCGGCGGCGCGGGCGGCCAGCGCGGCTTCCTGGACGAGCGCGTGCGCCGCCCAGTCAGGCGGCCGGCCGGACCTCGCGTACAGCTCCGTCAGCCAGGCGCGCGCCTGTGCGGAGATGCCGCGCACGGTGTTGTCGGCTCCGACGACGATGACTCCGGGTGGCAGGGCGGGGCGGGGTGGCTGCAGCCGTCCTGTCTGTACGTACGCGCGCAGCACGCCGATCAGGGCCGGTGTCAGACGCAGCAGCCGTTCGCCGTCCTCGGCGTCGAACGGGCGACCGCCCTCCTCGCGCAGCAGCCCGACCAGGCCCCAGGCGCCGCCCGCGTCGCGCAGCAGGATGCGCAGGTCGCTGCCCACGCCGTGGCGGACCAGGATCTCGCCCGCCTGGAGGGCCGCCCCTGCCTTTCCCTGGCCCAGCACGCCCATCGGCACCGGGCGACGGGTCAGGGAGGCCGCGCCGTGCGGGTCGTCGCCGAGGTGGATGTTGTGCACCTGCGCCCACAGCAGGTCGAGAGGATAGCGGTGGGAGAAGCCGAAGGAGCCGAGGCCGGTGGCGGGGTCGAGCCCTGCCACGCGGAAGGCGTCATGGCCCACCCAGGGTGTGAGGGTTCGTGAGAGCGCCGTGCCCAGTTCCGCCTCGGTGAGCCGCTCGCAGGACAGGCCGCGAAGCCGTCTGATCACCGATTCCATATGAGTCATCACGATGAGTAATGCTGGCGTATGGGCAGCTTCTCTCACGGCGTTTTGCCGCTGGAGGCCTGCCAGAGTGGAGGTGACCGTCCTGGAAAGGGCCTGTCAGGTCTCGGACGAACCGGCGCTCGGCAACCGGCAGCGATGGAGCAGGCAGCGATGGAGCAGGCAGGGATGGAGCAGGGCACCCGTGGCGAGCTGGTCACCCGGCTGGCCGAGACGATCAAGGCCGTCACGGCCGCGCACCCGCTGCGGGTCGCCATCGACGGCCCGCCCGCCGCAGGCAAGACCACGCTGGCCGACGAGCTCGCCGCCGTCCTGCGCGCGCAGGGCCGCGACGTCGTCCGCGCGACCATCGACGACTTCCTCGTCCCCCGCGCCCAGCGCTACCGGCGCGGCCGGTACTCGGCCGAGGGCTGCTACTTCGACGCGCACGACCGCGCCGCGCTGTGCCGGGTCCTGCTCGATCCGCTGGGCCCTGGCGGGGACCGGAGGTTCCAGGTCTCGGTGTACGACGCGGAGAGCGACACCCGGTCGTCCCCGCCGGCCGCGACCGCGTCCGCGGACGCGGTGCTGCTCTTCGACGGTGTATTTCTGCTGCGCCCTGAGCTGATCGATCGGTGGGACCTGCGGATCTTCGTGTCCGTCCCCTTCGAGCGGACGATCGAGCGGGCGCAGGTACGGGGCGCGGCGGCCCTGGACGGGTCCGCCGCCGACATCGAGCGGTCCTGGCGCGACCGCTACATCCCCGCCCAGCGGCTCTACTTCGCCACGGCCCGCCCGGCCGAGCACGCCGACGTCGTCGTGGACAACGAGCAGTTGCGGCGGCCGGCGTGGGAGGTCCGGCCGCCTGAGGGCTCACCGGGTGACCCTGATCGTTAGCCCTCCGGCGCGAGCCAGGCCAGGGCCGCCGCGACCAGGGCCTCGACCCCGGTGGGCAGGGTGGGGAAGATCACCGGGGCGAAGGCGGGTGAGTGGTTGCCCGGCATATCCTCCGCCAGGCGCCCCTCCCGCTCCGCCCGCTCGTACCGGTCCGGGTCGGCCGATCCAAGGCCCCAGAAGACGGACGGGACGCCGGCGGCCGAGCCGAACACGCCGAAGTCCTCGCTGCCCATCAGCGGCGCCATGTCGCTCACCCGGCCGGCGCCGAGGCGGGCGGTCAGGGCGCGCCGGACGCGGGCGGTGGCGTCCGGGTCGTTGGTGGTGAGCGGGAAGGAGTGCAGGGTGCGCAGCTCGGGCGGGCGCGGCGCGCCGGACGCCTGGGCCTCGGCCCGCACCACGCGCTCCACCCCGTCCAGCAGCGTGCGCCGCACCTGCGGGGAGAACGAGCGCAGGTTGATCGTGATGCGCGCCTCGTCGGCGATGACGTTCTCCTTGTGGCCGGCGTTGATCTGGGCCACGGTCAGCACCGCCCGCTCGAACGGCGACACCTCGCGCGACACGACGGTCTGCAGCCGCATGACGGTGGCGGCGGCCAGCACCACCGGGTCCACGGTGCGTTCGGGCTGGGAGCCGTGACCGCCCCGGCCGAACAGGCGGACCTCGATGCTGTCGGCGGCGGCCAGCACCTCGCCGGGGCTGATGAGCACCTGGCCGGCCGGGTTCGGGAAGACGTGCTGGCCGAGCACGACGTCCGGGCGGTCGAACAGGTCGAGCAGCCCGTCGTCCACCATGGCCCGCGCGCCGCCCGCGATCTCCTCGGCCGGCTGGAAGAGCGCCACCAGCGTCCCCCGCCATCCCTCGCGGCCGGCGGCCAGCTCCGCGGCGGCGCCCGCCAGGCAGGTGACGTGCATGTCGTGGCCGCAGGCGTGCATGACCGGCAGCTCGCGGCCCTGGTCGTCGCGGGCGGTGGCGGTGCTGGCGTACGGCAGGCCGGTCGCCTCGGCCACCGGCAGCGCGTCCATGTCGGCGCGCAGCGCCACGGTCGGGCCGTCGCCGTTGCGCAGGACGCCTGCCACGCCCGTGCCGCCGATCCCGGTGTGCACCTCGAACCCGGCCGCGCGCAGCCGGTCGGCGGCCAGGCCCGCCGTCCGCGTCTCCTGAAAGGGCAGCTCAGGGTGACGGTGCAGGTCGCGGTAGAGGTCGGCGAGGTCTTCTGTACCAGTGGTCATGAGGGTGCCCGTTCCAGTGCGGTGATCTCTGCGGCGAGTGTACGGCGAGCGGTCTCGGCCTGCTCGGACGTGGGGGCCGTGCGCGGGAAACCCGTGGGCAGGTGGGCGAGCACGGACGCGTAGAGCGCTCTGCGGCGTGGGGTCCTGGCCGGGAACGGGAGCTTGAACAGGGCGGCCACCAGGCGGTCCACGGCGGCGGTGCCGAAGACCGACTCCCACGCCTGCCGTTCAGGGCCGACGCCCGTCTCGCTGTCGTTTCGGGTGGCGCGGGCCGCCCGCGTGGCCGCCTCATCGACGACCAGCGTCTCCCCGTGCGCGATCCGGTCGCCGACCTGGGCCCCGCCCGCGCTCTGGTCGCCGACCGGGGGCTCGCCCGCGATCTGGTCGCTGGCCTGGGGCTCGCTCGCGACGAGCACCACGCCGTACGCGCGGGCCGCCGCCTCCACCGTCACCACGCCGCGTTCCACGTCGCGCAGCACCGCGTCGGGATCCCGGGTGAACGGGTCGCCGTAGCCGCCCGCGCCCGAGGTCAGCAGCGTGACGACGTCGCCCGGCTCCAGCGGCAGCACGTCGATCTTGTCGTGGCGGCGCTCACGCGGCGTGCCCGCGTTGACGATCAGCTCGGTGGGCGCGCCAGGCCCGCCGCCGCGTACGCCCCAGGGCCGGAAGCACATCCGTTCCAGCCCTCTGGCCAGCAGCTTCGAGCCCGAGCCGCGCACCATGAAGGTGAGTTCGAGCCCGCAGCCGCCCCGCCAGCGGCCCGCGCCGCCCGAGTCGGGGCGCAGGGCGTAGGTGAGGATCTCGACCCCGATCTCGGTCTCCACGGTCTCGACCGGGTTGTTCGACAGGTTCGAGATGCCGCTGTCGCGGCCGTCCACGCCGTCCGCCCCCTCGCGGGCGCCCGTCCCGCCCACCATCGGCTCCAGCACCTGGACGTTCTGGCGCACGCCGTTCTGCTCGGCGAGCACGACCGGCACCACCAGGCCGCTGGAGGCGGCCGGCAGGACGTGCGGGGCGGCCAGCCCGAGCGCGCCGCCGACGGCGTCGTTGACCCGGTTGGCCGAGGCGTGCCGCACGCCCACCGCCGCCGGTGGAACGGGGTTGACCAGCGAACCCTCCGGCGTGGTGACGCTGATCGGCGCCACCAGCCCGGCGTTCAGCGCGATGCCGGGGTCGAGGGTGCAGATGAGCGCGAGCACGCGGGTGGTGATCCAGGCGTGCGGCCGGCCCAGGGTGGCGATGTTGAACGCCGCCGCCACCTGCGGGTCCGTACCCGTGAAGTCCAGATGCAGGTCGCCACCGGACAGGGTCGCGGTGACGGACAGCCGGACGGGGAGGCCGGTGACCGCGTCGTCGTCCAGGTAGTCCACGAAGCGGTGGGTGCCGTCGCCCAGGCTCGCCAGCGCCGCCCGCGCCTTGCCCGCCGTGTAGGCGACGAGGTCGCGCTGCGCGGACAGCACCGTCCGCACGCCGTGCTGGGCGATCACCCCCGCCAGCCGCTCCCCGCCGGTACGCAGGGCGGCGCGCATGGCCCGGATGTCGCCCAGATTGGCCTCAGGGGTGCGGCTGTTCGCGCTGATCAGCGCCTCCACGTCGCGGGCGGTCTCGCCCGCGCGGACCAGCTTCACCGGCGGGATCTGCAGGCCCTCCTGGAAGATCTCCTCGTTGACCGGCGACAGGCTGCTCGGCACCCGGCCGCCGATGTCGGAGCAGTGGATGAACGCCCAGCCGTAGCCGATCAGCTCGCCCTCGTGGAAGTACGGCTCGATGAGCTGGATGTCGGTCAGGTGCGTGGCCAGGCCGCCCGACCGGTACGGGTCGTTGGTGATGATCACGTCGCCCGGCTCCAGCGGCCCGGCGGCCTCGACGGCGGCCAGCACGTTCAGCCCGACGAACCCGCTGACGCCGATGCCGCGCGGGTAGGCGGCGAAACCGCCGTCGAGGCCGGCGAAGGCGCAGCAGAAGTCCGCGGTCTCCTTGACGTACAGGGACCGGCTCGTGCGCTGCAGGGTCAGGCACATCTCCTCGGTCATGGCCGTCAGCCGGTTGCCGACGATCTCCAAGGTGACAGGGTCCAGCCGCACGGTCAGGCCTTTCTGAGGTGGAGGTTGCCGGCCTGGTCTACCTCGCCGGACCAGCCGGGGGGCACGACCACGGTGGTGTCGTCCTGCTCGACGATCGCCGGGCCGGTGAGCGTGTCGCCGACGCCGAGCCTCGCGCGCTGGTGGACGGCGGCGTCGTGCCAGGCGCCCGCCAGCAGGACGCGGCGGCTTCCGTCCGGGGTGGGTGTGCCCGTGCCTGGGGGGACGGAGGCGGGCGGCAGCTCGGTCACCGGGCCTACGACGCCGAGGCGGGCGGTGCCCAGTTCGATGGGGGCCTGCTGGTCGCGGAAGCCGTACAGGCGCTCGTGCTCGGCGTGGAACGCCTCGGCGACGGTGGCGGCGTCCAGGTGGTCCGGGGAGAGGGGGACGCGCAGTTCGTACGCCTGGCCCGCGTAACGCATGTCGGCCGCCGCCGACAGCCGCGGCTCGCGGGCGGCGTCCGGCGACCGCGGCTCCGCAGGCTGCTGAGGCGTCTGGGTCTGCGCCGACCGCTGAAGCTTCAGGCCGTCCGCAGGCGGCGGCGGGGCCGCGTGGTGCTGGGCGGTGAGCCAGGCGCGGGCCTGGTCCGCCAGCTCGGCCACCACCTCCGACAGGCGGGACGCGCTGGAGTCGTCCAGGGTGCGGCGCAGGCTGCGGGCGAAGTCGCGCCGCAGGTCCGCGCCCGCCGCGCCCAGGGCACAGAACGTGGCCGCCGTCGGGGGCACCACGATGTGCGTGATGCCGACCTCCCCGGCCAGCATGGCGGCGTGGGTGGGACCGGCGCCGCCGAACGGGACGAGCGTGAAGCGCCGCGGGTCGAGGCCGCGCTGCGCCATGATCTTCTGCAGCTCGGTCGCCATCCCGGCGGTCGCCACCCGCAGCGCACCCGCGGCCACCTCCTCGGCGCCGTGACCGGAACGCGAGCTCGCACGCGAGCCGGCACCATCGCCTGGGCCTGCTTGATCGCCCGGCCCGCGCAGGGCGATCGCCGACAGCGCCTTGGCCGCGGCGTCCGCGTCCAGCCGCATCCGGCCGCCCAGGAACGTCGCCGGGTCGATCAGCCCCGTCACCAGGTAGCAGTCGGTGACGGTGGGCCGCTCCCCGCCCCGCCCGTACGCCACCGGCCCCGGATCCGCGCCCGCGCTGGCAGGCCCGACCTTGAGCACCCCCTGCCCGTCGGCCCACACGACCGATCCCCCGCCCGCGCCGATCGCGTTCACCGCGACGACGGGCAGGATGAGGGGCAGCCCGCCCACGGTCGTGTGGGTGGCCAGCTCGGGCGCGCCGCCGACGGTCACCGCGATGTCACTGCTGGTGCCGCCCATGTCGAAGGTCACGATGCCCCCGCCGCCACCGACGTCAGAGAGGCCACCGACGCCAGTCATGTCCCCGACGCCAGAGAAGCCGCCGACGCCGGAGACGCCACTGGCGCCACCGACGCCTGGCTCGCGGGCCAGCCGGGCCGCCGCCGCCACCCCGGCCGCGGGCCCCGACAGCACGGTCTCGATGGGCCGGTCGGCCGCCGACCGCAGGCTCATCGACCCGCCGTTGGACGCGCTGATGAAGATCGGCGCAGTGACGCCGAGCGCCCGCACCCGCTGCTCCAGCCGGGCGAAGTAGGCGTCCATGAGCGGCTGGATGTAGGCGTTGAGGCAGGCCACGAGGGCGCGCTCGTACTCGCGCACCTCCGGCCAGACGGTGGCCGAGGCGGTCACGGGCAGGCCGGGCAGCCGCTCGCGAAGGCGCGCGGCGACGCTCTCCTCGAAGGCCGGGCTGGTGTAGCCGTGCAGGATGACGACGGCGGCGGCGTCCGCGCCGATGGCGCGCAGCCGCGCGGCGACGCCGTCGAGGGCGGCGTCGTCCGGCTCGGTGACGGGCTCGCCGCGGGGGCCGAGCCTGGCCGGGATCTCGACGATGCGGTTGCGGGGGACGAGCGGCTCCTCCTTGCCCGCGTACAGGTCGAAGGAGGACGGCATGCGGCTGCGGCCGATCTCCAGCAGGTCCCGGTAGCCCTCGGTCACGATGAGCGCGATGCGGGCGCCGCGGCGCTGGATGATGGCGTTCAGGCCGATGGTGGTGCCGTGTGTGACGCCCGCGAGGTCGGCGGGGGCGAGGCGGGCCTGGCCGAGGATGGCCGCCAGCCCGTCGGCGACCGCGAGGGAGGGGTCGGCGGGGGTGCTGGGCTCCTTGTGGTGGACGACGAGGCCGCGTTCCGGCACGACGGCGACGAGGTCGGTGAACGTGCCTCCCACGTCGATGCCGATCCTGGCGGTTCTCACAATGCCTCCGAGATGCGGGCGAAGCGGTCGGCCACCACCATGACGACCACGCTGGCGGCCATGAGCAGGGTGGAGACCGCGGCCATGGACGGGTCGAGCTGGTACTGCACGGCCGAGAAGATGCGCAGCGGCACGGTCGTGGTGTTGGCGCCCGCGACGAGCGCCGTCACGGCCACCTCTCCCAGGGACGTGACGGCGGCGAGGATCGCGCCGGCCAGGATGCCGGGCCGCAGCAGCGGCAGCGTCACGGTGCAGAACACCCTGGCCCGGCCGGCGCCGAGGCTGGTGGCCGCCCGTTCGAGCACCGGGTCGAGCTGGGCCGCGCTCACCGTGACCGCGCGCACCACGAACGGCAGCGCCACGAGTGAGTGCGCCAGCCACAGGCCGGGCAGCGAGTTGATCAGGCCGACGCCGTGGAAGTAGTACAGCAGGCCGAGCGCGATGATGATCTCCGGGACCATCAGCGGCGACAGCGCCAGCCCGGTGAGCAGCTTGCGGCCGGGGAAGGAGCCCTGCGTCAGGCCGTACGCGGCGAGCGTCCCGATCACCACGGTCGTCGGCACGACCAGGAGCACCAGCAGCCCGCTCAGCCGGAACGAGACCTGCCAGTCGGGCGAGCCGAGCACCTCGGCGTACCAGCGCAGGGAGAACCCCGACGGCGGGAACGCCATCGACCCCGACGGGCTGAACGAGCTGACCACCAGCACCACGAGCGGCGCGATCAGGAACAGGAAGACGAGGGCCGCCAGCGCGACGCCGATCAGGCGCACGGTCCTGTCGTAAGCACGCTCACCCATGCAGCCGCCTCTCCCAGATCCGGAACACGCCCGCCAGCAGCCCCGTGGACACGACGGTCAGGGCGAGCAGCGCGAAGCTCAGCGCCGCGGCCACCGGGTAGTCGAACACCGTCGACACCTGCTCGTAGACGCGGATGCCGGTGAGCGGCTGGGTCACCCCGCCGACCAGCAGCGGCGTGATGTAGATGCCCATGGCCAGCGCGAACACGATCAGCGCGCCGGTCACCACGCCGGGCAGGCTCAGCGGAACGGTGACCCGCAGGAACGTCCTGACGGGGCCGGCGCCGAGCGTCTGTGAGGCGCGGTGCAGGTTGCGGTCCATGCCGCCGAGCGCCGTCGTGAGCGGGATGATCGCGAACGGCAGCAGCACGTGCGTGACCGCGACCACCACCGCCGGGTAGCTGGTGAGGAGCTGGGCCGGCTGGTCCCGCAGCCCGGCCGCGATCAGCGCCTTGTTGACCACGCCGTTGCCCGACAGCAGCACGACCCAGCCGTACGTGCGCACGACCACGCTGGTCAGCAGCGGCGAGATGACGATGACGAACAGCAGCGTCCGCAGCACTCCGGCGCGCCGCCGGGCTAGCGCGTACGCGGCCGGGTAGGCCAGCAGCACGCACAGCGCGGCGACCAGCAGCGCGGTGGCCGCGGTCTGGAGGAGGGAGCCGTAGAAGTACGGCTCGGTGAGGACGCGGCCGTACTGGGAAAGGGTCCAGCCGGGCAGCGCGGCGCCGAAACCGTCCACCGGGCTGAAGCTCAGGCGGAGCAGGCGGACGAGGGGCACCAGGAACAGGGCCGCCAGGAACACGGCCAGCGGCAGGACGTACACCCAGCCGCGCCTGACCCGCCGACGGGCGGACGCCCCGGTGACGGCGGACGTCATCGCGCCTCCGTCCGCTCGCCGGACCCCGTACGCTCGCCGGACTCCGGCCGCTCGCCGTGCTCAGGCTCGGCCGGCGCGGCGCCCGTCTCCAGGACGATCACGTCGGCCGGGTCCCAGGCCGCCACGACCGGCGTGCCAGCTCCCGGCGGGTCGGCCGAGCCCACGCCGGTGTCGGCGATCTGGACGCTCAGCGTACGACCGTCCGCCAGGCGCACCTCGACGTGCCAGGCGTCACCGGCGAAGGCCCGGTACCCCACGGTTCCCGCCAGGCCGGCCCCGCCGGCGGCGAGCCGGATCCGTTCGGGACGGATCGCGACCACCGCCCGCTCACCCTCGGGCAGGTCAGGCAGACCGCCGGCGAGCAGGCCGTCGCCGAGGCGGAGCCCGCCCGCGCCGTCCGCCGTGCCCTCCAGCACGTTGGCCGCGCCGATGAACTGCGCCACGAACCGCGTCGCCGGCCGCCGGTACACCTCGTCGGGCGTCCCGAGCTGCTCGATCCGCCCGCCGTTCATCACGGCGATCCGGTCGGACAGCGCCAGCGCCTCCTCCTGGTCGTGGGTGACGAACACCATCGTGGTCCCGATGCGCCGCTGGATGGCGCGCAGCTCGACCCGCATCTCCCGCCGAAGCTTGGCGTCCAGGTTGGACAGGGGTTCGTCGAGCAGCAGCACGGCGGGCCTAATGGCCAGGGCGCGGGCCAGCGCGACGCGCTGCTGCTGCCCGCCGGACAGTTGTCCGGGCCGCCGTTCCGCGTAGCCCTCCAGGCCGACGAGGCGCAGCGCCTCGGCGACCCGCTCCGCCCGCTCGGCCTTGCCCAGCCGCCGCACGCGCAGCCCGTACGCCACGTTCGCGGCGACCGTCAGGTGCGGGAACAGCGCGTAGTTCTGGAACACCATGCCCAGCCCGCGCCGGTACGGCGGCCGGCCGGTGACGTCGTCGCCGTCGATCACGATGCGTCCCGCCGAGGGCCGGACGAAGCCCGCGACGGAGTTGAGCAGCGTCGTCTTGCCGCAGCCGCTGGGCCCCAGGATGGACAGGAACTCGCCCTTGCGGATGGACAGCCGGTCGAGGTCGAGCACCCGGTGGCCGTCGTAGCCAGCGGCCAGGCCCTCGATCTCGACGTGCCCGCCCGCCTCGTGGCTCAGCCGAAGATCTGGTTCCATCGCTGCTGCCATTCGTTGAGCTTGGGGGTGGCGACCGCGTAGTCGACCCACGTGAACTTCTCGAAGACCTCGGCCCCGTGCTCCACCTTCTGCTCGAAGGGCTCGCTGTAGTCGATGGAGTCGTTGCCGGCCGCGTACCAGGTGCCCTCGGCGAACGGCTTCTGGTTCTGCGCGGCCGTCAGGTAGTCGAGGAACTTGGTGGCCAGCTCGCCGTTCTGGCTGCCGCTGGCGACGAAGTACGAGGTCAGCGCCCCCACCGGGCCCGACTTGGGGTACGTGAACCCGATCGGGGAGCCCGCCTCGGCCAGGGCGAAGGCGCGGCCGTCCCAGAAGGGCATGATCCAGGCGTCGCCGTTCTCGATGACGGTGGCGGCGTTGCCGGCGTTGGCGGGGAAGGCCGACACGCAGCCCTTGAGCGTCTCCAGCTTGGCGAACGCCTTGTCCACGGCGGCCGGGTCGGACAGCTTGCCGCCCTCGCTGGTGACCAGGGCGGAGAAGAACTCCAGGCCGGGGTTGTAGGTCAGCGGGGGCAGGGCGACGTGGCCGCAGTACTCCTTGTCGAAGAGATCCGACCAGTCCTGCGGGGCGGTCTTGATGTGGTCGGTGCGGTAGAGCAGGCCGGTGGAGCCGGTGGTCAGCGGCACCCCGTACTGCTTGCCGTCGTAGGCGGACTTGCCGCTGAGCACGGGGTCCAGCTCTTTCCAGTGCGTCAGCTTGGCCGTGTCGAGGGGCTGGAGCAGGCCGGCGGAGGCGGCGGGCAGCGAGGCGTCGGGGGTGAAGGCGATGACGTCGAACGGCGGGTTCTCGCCGCCGGCGGCGCGCAGCTTGGTCAGCCACTCGGCGTTGGCGCCGTAGACGAGGTTGACCTTGGCGCCGGTGTCGCGCTCGAACGGCTCCACGAACGACTTCTTGAACAGCTCGCCCCACGCGCCCGCGAACGCGGTCACCGTGATCTGCTGCTGCGCGGCCGATCCGCCGCCAGTGCTGGTGCCGGCGTCGGTGCCCGCCTGGCCGCCCGTGTCCACGCCGCCGCAGGCCGTGAGCGCCAGCATCAGGGCCGCGCCGGCTCCCGTCAGGCGAGTGAGTCCGCCCTTCATCATTTCCTTCCCATCGGAGACAGCCGGTCAAGGGCGCGGGGCAGGGCACAGCCGGCAGGCCGCGCTTGCCGCCGGAGCACCGTTGAGCTCGACGACCATGTCATCACCCGGGGCACCCCGCCGCGGTAGGGAGGGTTGCCGTCCAGCAAGCCGGGGCTTAGCACTGAACTCGTGACAAAAGCGACTATACCAGTAGGGTTTGTCTGAAGGGAAATTTGGGGCTGTTTGCGCCTCTAGTCCGAATATACGGGCGGGCTCTCCCTCCTCCTGACAGCGTGGCCCGCGACGGCAAAAAGGCCCCAAGCGGCTGGCAAAATCAGCCCCCACCCGGCTGGACGCCCCTCTTGACCTCGTGTGATGCTGGGGATGATCTCCGGTCGTGACGTGAACCGATGGAGAGGCAGGCCATGGCTGCAGCGGACGACTCCCTTGCCGGCCTCGCGCTCGTCCTGCGTCGGTGCGACCTGCGAGAGGCGCCGCCCGAGTTGCTCGGCGGCCTGCTGCTCTCCCCTGACAGCGACCGGGCGGTGGTGCTCACGGCCGAGGAGGCCCGGGAGGTCGAGGAGCGGCTGAAGGAGGCCCTCGCCAGGGGCGAGGCGCTCGCCGGTGGGCGATTGGCGCTGCACCGGCGGCAGTGCCCCGGCCAGGAGTGGGAGATCTCCGTGTCGGCTCTGGAGCGGGCCGGCGGACGGCCGGCGGCCGTGCTGATCGACCTGGCCGAGCGGAAGCCCGCGCGCCGGCGGCTGGACCTGCTCTACCGGGCGGCGGCGAACATCGGCGCCTCCCTGGACATCACGCGCACGGCGCAGGATCTCGTGGACGTGGTCGTCCCGGCGTTCGCCGACTACGCGACCGTGAACCTCTCCGACGCGGTGATGGCCGGCGACGAGCCGCAGCCGGCCGTCCGCGCGGACTACCGGCGGGTCGCGGTCAGCGAACCGTGGCCGGCCGGGCTGATGCAGGTGGGTCACCTGCTCCCGTTGCCGTCCGACCACCCGTCGAAACGCGTTCTCGAACGCGGTGAGCCGCTGCTCATGACGAGCCGCGACCAGATCCTCCAGGGGCTGGCCGGTCACACGCGGCTCATGGTGCCCGCGGACGCCCAATCGCTGCTGGTCGCGCCGCTGTCCGCGCGCGGCCTGCTGCTCGGCGCGGTCGAGGCGTGGCGCACCGGCCGGTCGGAGGCCTTCGACGCCGAGGACGTCCGGTTCCTCCAGGAGATCGTCTCCCGCGCGGCCCTGAGCGTGGACAACGCCCGCCGCTACACGCGCGAGCACACCGCGGCCGTGACCCTGCAGCGCAGCCTCCTCCCGCAGGCGCCGGTGGATCTCACCGCCGCGCAGACGGCCGGGATGTACCAGCCCGCCGGCGACCGCGCCGAGGTGGGCGGCGACTGGTTCGACGTCATCCCGCTGTCGTCGCTGCGCGTGGCGTTCGTCGTCGGCGACGTCACCGGGCACGGCCTCCAGGCCACCGCCACGATGGGCCGGATGCGCACCGCCATCCAGACCCTCGCCGACCTGGACCTGCCGCCGGACGAGCTGCTGACGCATCTGGACGATCTCGTGCTGCGGCTGGCCGAGGAGTCCGGCGGGTCCGGGGACGGCATCGGGGCGACCTGCCTGTACGTGACCTACGACCCGGTGACGCGCCGGTGCGTCATGGCCAGCGCGGGCCATCCGCCCCCGGCCCTGGTGCGGCCGGGCTCCGCCGCCGCCTTCGTGGACCTCTCCCCCGGCCCGCCGCTCGGGGTGGGGAACATGCCGTTCGAGCCGGTCGAGATCGTCCTGCCGGAGGGCAGCGTCCTCGCCCTCTACACCGACGGGCTGGTGGAGCGGGACGACCGCGACCTCGCCGACGGCATGGACCGGCTGCGCCGGCGCCTGGACGTCCTGTGCCGCCCCGGCCGCGCGCTGCCCGAGATCGGCCGCCAGTTGGTGGCGGAGCTGCCCGCCACGCCGCCGGTCGACGACATCGCCCTGCTGCTGGCCCGTACCTTCGCCATGCCCGCGACCGACACCGTCGAGTGGGAGTTCCCCGCCGACCCGGCCGTCGTCGGCGACGCGCGCAAGCTGACCAGCGGCCAGCTCGCCGCCTGGCGGCTGGAGGAGATGGCCCTGGTGACCGAGCTGGTGGTCAGCGAGCTGGTGACCAACGCGATCCGCTACGGCGGCGCGCCCGTGGGGCTTCGGCTCATCCGCGACCGCCACGTGCTCATCTGCGAGGTGTCCGACTCCAGCAGCACCCAGCCCCGGCTGCGCCGGGCTCGCGAGACCGACGAGGGCGGGCGGGGCCTGTTCCTGGTCGCCCAGCTCACCAGCCGCTGGGGCAGCCGGTACACGCAGGCGGGCAAGACCATCTGGACCGAGCAGCCCATCGGGGGCCTCGCCGCGTAAGGGACTCAGGGGCGGTCGGGGCCGCCGAGGAAGGTCCGGCAGTAGCTGCGCATGGCGATCTTGACCTCGGCGATCATCTCGGCGCGGGCGGGCTCCGCCTCGTCCTCGACCAGGCGCAGAAGCTGGTCGCCGATGCTGTTGGTGATGCGGGCGCCCATCGGGGTCAGCCTCAGCGTGCCGCCCGAGGTGCGTTCCAGCAGGTCGGTGATGGTGCGGTAGATGTAGTCGTTGACCTCGCGGCCGGCCTCCTTGGCCACGGCGGTCAGCCGGTTGTTCAGCCACAGCTCGCGCACGGACGGGCGGCCGTAGAAGCCGGCGTAGGTGTCGACGACGGCGTCCACCACCGATTCCCAGCCGGGGTAGGAGCGGCTCGCCAGGGCGTCGACCAGCTCCCCCGCGCTCTCGAAGTAACGCAGCCCGAGGGCCTCCAGGACCGCTTCGCCGCCTTCGAAGTAGTGGTAGAAGACGCCGACCGTGACGCCCGCGCGCTCGACGATCGGCCACGGGGTGGCCACGAGCGTGTCGTACCCGAGCTCGCCGAGCAGCTCGTCGGCGGCGTCCAGGATGGCGCGGACCTTGGCCTTGCTGCGCTCCTGGGTCGGGGCGCGGCGCATCGCCGACGCCAGGTCGATCAAGGGGCTGCGGGTCACGTCTTGTCCTCCGAGGTCCGGACCACCTTAGCGGTCGGGATGGCGGGCCGGGCACGTCGCGATCTTGGGTGTCGGGTCACCTGCGAAGACGACTCTTGACGGCCGGAGCGGTCATGCCACAGACTAGCCGAAATCAAAATAGAGTCCATTTCGATTTCGGAGTCGTTTCCATGTCCGCACCCACCGCCATCACCATCCCCGACTGGTCGACGCCGCTCTACCATCCGGCGCCCCACCACTTCCGCGACTGCACCCGCGTGATGCTGCTCTGCGGTGTGGACGAGGGCGTCACCCGGCGCCTGCTGCCCGAGCCGCTGGAGCCCATCGGCGACTTCGTCGTGGTGAGCTGGCTGCTCATCGGCGACGTGGACGGCTACCAGGGCTCCCACAACGTCGCGTTCAACGTGCCGTGCCGCTTCGAGGAGCACGTCGGCAAGTTCTGCTCGCTGGAGTACATCGACATCGACATGGGCCTGGCAGCCGGGCGCGAGATGTGGCCGTGGCCCAAGAAGGGCGGCGAGTTCACCTGGGAGCAGACCCCCGGCGGCCTCAGCCTCGCCTGCCGCCGCCACGGCGACGTCCTCGTCCGCTCGGAGATCACCGTGACCGGCGAGCCGGCCGGCGCCTGGCCCGCCGAGCTGAACGTCCCAGACATGGGCCAGTGCAACCTCCAGGTGCGGCTCCTGGCCCGGGACCACGCCTCCGAGCCGGAGATCGCCCAGGTCATCCGGGTCGACTACCCCAACAGCGTGCTGCACGCCAGCGTCCGCGCCGAAGGCACCCTCACGCTCACGGACGGCCCCCGCGACCCCTTCGGCCCGCTCGGCGACATCCGCGTGCTCGCCGCCCGTCTGGACACCCAGGAGTTCGACTTCGACCTCGGCCAGGTCGTCGGCTCCCGGCGGATCTGAACCCCTCCCCCCCTCAGCCACAGGAGAACAACCATGCCGGCCATCACCTCCCGGGCCGCGGGCCTGCTCGGCGTCACGGCCCTGGGCCTCGGCCTGCTCACCGCGTGCGGCGGCTCGGACGGCGGGACGGCCGCCGACGGCTCGCCGTCCTACGGCGAGTGCAAGGTCAGCGGCGCCTACGGCGCCCACAAGCTGACGACCGTCGAATCCGGCGTCCTCACCATCCAGGCCGCGCTGCCCGCCCCGGGCGACTACAACGGCGACACCCCGCAGAACGTCCGGAGCGGCTACTCCTACTGCCTGGCCGCCGAGATCGCCCACCGGGCCGGCATCCCGCGGCTGGAGCTGACGAACGTCTCGTTCGACGCCCTGGTCAGCGGCCGGACCAAGGACTACGACCTGACGATCTACCAGCTCTACAGGACGCCCGAGCGCGAGAAGGTCGCCGACTTCACCGACCCGTACCTCAACGTCAAGAGCGGCGTGCTCGTGCGGTCCGACAGCACCCTGGACGCCACCACGATCAAGGACGCCAGGATCGGCATCCTGCTCGGCTCCGTCCAGGACAAATTCGTCAGCGAGCAGCTCAAACCAGCCCAGCAGGCCAAGCAGTACCAGTCGATCAACGACATGATCACCGCGCTGCGGGCCCGCCAGATCGACGCCGTCATCCTCGACACCACCCTGGTCATGCTGAACGCCCGGCAGATCGGCGACGCGGTCAAGGTGATCGGCCAGTACCCCGTCGGCGGTGACGCGGCGATCATGCTGCCCAAGGGCTCGGCGAACACCGCCGGGGTCAACACGATCGTCGGCGAGATGAAGGCCGACGGCACCCTGGACCGGGTCTTCAAGGAGCAGTTCCAGTCGTTCCTCGGCGGGGACCCCGACGACCTGCCCGAGTGGCCGGTGTCGTGACCGCCGCCGTCGAGGCGCCGACCGGCGCCAGGAAGCCCGTGCCGCCACCGCGCTCACGGCCGCTGAACGTCGCGGCCTGGACCGGCGTGGCACTGACGGTCGCGGTCACGGCCGCGGTGGTGGCCAACGCCGTCCACCGGTTGCCCGCCGGATCCGTGATCGTCCTGGCGGTCGCCGTGGTGGCGGCCGTCCTCGTCGGGATCCCCGCCTGGAAGGGGCTGCGCGGCTCCGCCGCGTCCGCCCGGGCGCTCTCGCGCGGGGCGATCACCGACGCGCGCCGCGACGCCGCGGCCTCCCGCGAGTCGTCCTGGACGGCGCTGGGCGTCGCCGGGTTCTGCCTGTGTCTCATGGCGCTGGTCTTCTTCCTCACCGTCAGCGACGGGATCGTCCGCGAGACGTTCCTGCGCTGGGACCTGATGAGGACGAGCTTCGCCGAGACCGGCAAGGCGCTGTGGCACAACGTGCTCATCGCCCTCGTCACCCAGGCGCTGGTGCTGGTCATCGGCCTGCTGCTGGCGCTCGCCCGGCTCGCGCCCGGCCGGGGCGGGCGCCCGCTGCGCCTGCTGGCCATCGCCTACATCGACCTGTTCCGCGGCCTGCCCGCCATCGTGGTGATCTACCTCGTCGGCTTCGGCGTCCCGCTGGCCGGCATCCCGGTGATCAGCGACGCTCCCCCGGTCGTCTACGCCGTCGTGGCGCTGACCCTCACCTACAGCGCCTACAACGCCGAGCTGTACCGCTCGGCGATCGAGTCGATCCACCCCAGCCAGGAGTCGGCCGCGCTGTCGCTCGGCCTGTCCCGCGCGCACACCCTGCGGTACGTGATCCTGCCGCAGGCGGTGCGGCGGATCGTCCCGCCGCTGCTCGGCGCGTTCGTCGCGCTGCAGAAGGACACCGCCCTGGTGAACGTCGTCGGCATCATCGACGCGTTCGCCCAGGCCAAGATCTACTCCGCCAACTACTACAACCTGTCCTCGGTCACCGTCGTCTGCCTGCTGTTCGTGGTCATCACCGTCCCGCAGACCCGGCTCGTGGACTACCTGCTGGCCCGCGGCGAGAGGAAGCCCTCATGAGCCCGTTCATCGAGCTGCGCGGCGTCACCAAGTCCTATGGCGACCACCCGGTGCTGCGCGGCATCGACCTGGACGTCGCGGCGCACGAGGTGATCAGCCTGATCGGCGCGTCCGGATGCGGCAAGTCCACGCTGCTGCGGTGCGTCAACGGCCTGGAGCGCATCGACGGCGGCGAGATCGCCGTGGACGGCGACGTGGTGTCCGGGCCCGGCGTCGACCTCGTGCGGCTGCGGCGGCAGGTCGGCATGGTCTTCCAGTCCTACAACCTCTTCCCGCACATGACCGTCCTGCAGAACGCCGTCCTCGCGCCGGTGAAGACCGGTCTGTGCAGCAAGGAAGAGGCCGAGGAGCGGGCCATGGCCATGCTCGGCAGGGTCGGGCTGGCCGGCAAGGCCGGCTCCTACCCTGACCAGATGTCCGGCGGCCAGCAGCAGCGTGCGGCGATCGCCCGCACGATGCTGATGAGCCCCCGCATCCTCCTGCTGGACGAGATCACCTCCGCGCTCGACCCCGAGCTGGTCATCGAGGTGCTCAACATCGTCCAGGACCTCGCGGAGAGCGGGATGACCATGCTGCTCACCACCCACGAGATGGGGTTCGCCCGCGAGATCTCCGGGCGGGTGTGCTTCCTGCACGGCGGGGGCATCCTGGAGCAGGGGCCGCCGGCCCAGATCTTCGACGACCCCGCCGAAGAGCGCACCCGCGACTTCCTGCGCAAGGTGTCGCAAGCCGGACGCCTGTGACGACTCGAAGCCGGAGCCTGGGAGTCGTGCGGGGAACCTACCCTCGCTTGGTGAACAGCCCCCGTACCCACAGGTAGCCGACCGCCGAGAGCGCCGCGCACCCGGCGATCGCCATGATGACAGGGCCCGCCGACGGCGGGCCGGTCAGCAGGCCGCGCAGGGTCTCGATGAGCGGGGTGAGCGACTGGTTCCGCGTCAGCTGCCGCACCTCCGGGCCCTTCCGGCCCGCCGGCACGAGCCCGACGACGAGGCCGATGGCGAACAGGCTGCCGAGCAGGACGTTGAACTGGGCCAGCGCGCTCCGCATCGGGTGGCGGAGGTCGATGCCTTCCAGGACGATCTCGTCCGCGATCACTGGTCCGTTCATGGTCGTTACGATCGCGGACCGCTCTGATGCCCGGCCCATGCCGGGCTGACGCGGCCACTGACACGGCCACTGACACGGCCGCGGGCCTCCGGGATCCGGCTAGTCGATGAAGTCGATGTCCGGGTGCCGCGGGGACTCGCCGTCGAACAGGTGCCGGTCCCGGCCGCGCAGGTGCAGGTCGAAGAACGCGCCCAGGTAGTCCCGCTGCGCGGCCAGTGAGCGGCGGGGGTCGATGGTGCCGATGAGCGCCGCACGCTTGTCCGCCGCCACGCGCGCGCCGAGTTGCGGCACGATGATCTGCAGGTCGCTGTAGGCCAGGTGGGTGCTGCCGCCGCGCAGGAACAGATCCCGCTTCCAGCCTCGCTGGACGGCCCAGAAGTCCGCCCAGCTACGGTCGAACGCGGGATAGCGGTGCGTGTGTTCGAGCGGTTGCCCGTTCTCGTCCACGGCTTCGGCGCCCATCAGGAGGAACGGCCTGTCCAGGCCGCGTTTCGTGACCTCGCCCGGGACGTAGGGGGTGCCCGGCGGGTAGCCGATCGCGGTCGCCATCGCGCCGTCCAGGTTGACCCCGGCGTCGATGCGGCGGTCGTGCACCATCGTCTCGCCCGCGGTGAACCCGCCGTAAGAGTGCCCGTAGGCGCCCACCCTGGACAGGTCGAGCGAACGGCCGAGCCCGCGGGGCAGCGGGCGCTGCTCCGCGTCCGGGTTCTCTCCCCTGGTCAGCTTCGTGAGCTCGTCGAGGACGAACCGGGTGTCGGCGACCCGGGCGTCGAGCGCCTTCACCAGTTCGGGGCCTTCGGACACCGGGAGTTCGAGCCGCCCGCCGGGGAACTCGACCGCCGCGCTCTCGTAGGTGTGCGAGAGCGAGACGACCACGTAGCCGTGGCTCGCCAGGTCGTCGATGATCGCCGTGTACGTCTCGCGTGGGAAGCCGAAGCCGGGAGAGAAGAGCGCGACCGGCTTCGGCGCGCCGTGCGCCACGGGGACGCCGGCCTCGGCCCTGCGCTTCGCCGACGCCCAGTCGATGGAGCCGGGCGGGAGGGCGAGGTAGTCGTCGCCGGCCAGCGCCTGGTCGACGACGGTGGCCAGGCCTGGTGTGAGCCACGGCGCCCGAGGGCCTTGCGCGGACCGGCCGGCCGGGTAGGTGACGGTGACCATGAGTTCCCTGCGCCGTTCCGGTTTCCATGGGTCGGGGCGGGATCGGTCGATGAGGTGGAGGTCGGTGGTGCCGACGTCGTACTGGCCGGTCAGGGGTGGCGCGGTGAGCTTGGCCTGATCCGCCGCCACGGCGGTGCGAGTGTGCTCGGCCCGCTCCGCCGCCACGGCGGAGGCGGTCGCGGCGGAGGCGGTCGCGGCGGAGGCGGTCGCGGTGAGCCCGCTTGCGAGCGCGAGCCCCGCGATCACCGCCGACCCCCGCACCACCACCCTGCTGTGTCTCGATGACACTGCTGGAGTCCTTCCGGATCGGGGCGGTCCGGCGACCGCCTGCCCCCGAATCTGACAGCGGCCCGCCACCGCGCGCATCACCCTCCGGTTGGAGCCGCGCACTCGTCCTTGAGGGGTACGGCAGGCCGCGAGGTGATCAGCCGCGCTCCGGGGAGGGTTGCGGCCCGGGCGGCAGGAAGGGGACGATGTCGCCACGCCCCCGCCCCACCCCGGAGCCCACGATGCCTCCTCTGCCCGGTACGCGCCCCCGGCCGGCGTCGCGCCGGAGCGGGACAGCCGCCGTCCTGGTGGCGGTGGCCGGGGTCACGGCCGTCCTGGTCGCCGGCGTGGCCGCCCTGGCCCTCGTGCTCGCCCCCGCCGCGCCGCCCCACGCGGGTCCCACGTCGCCTTACACAGGTCCCGCGTCCCCCTCCCCCGGCGTGCGGTTCTCCACCGGGTGGGCGCCGTTCGCCCCATTAAGGACGCATCAGGGCCAGGGCCCCGGCGTGCTGACCCTGACCGGGGTCAGCGGTGAGGGGCTGATCACGCTCACCCACGACGGCGCCGGAGCGTTCGTCGTGACCGCCGCCGCCTCGGACGGCGGCGAGCGACTTCTCGTGGACTCCACCGGCCGATACACGGGCACCCGCCTGATCGGCTCGCGCGACGGCGGCCCGCGCGACCTCACCGTACGCGTCCAGGCGGACGGCGCGTGGACCGCCATTACCAAGCCGCTCACCCAGGCCCAGGTCTGGCAGGGCAGCACCGTCCAGAGCCAGGGCGACCAGGTGCTGCGCATGGACCGCCCCGTAGGCAGGCACACCACGGCCCGGGCCACGCACCCGGGCGCGGGGATCTTCGTCCTCGACGTGCTCGGCGACCGGACCGAACAGCAGGTGAACGCCACCGGCGCGTACTCCGGCGAGTTCCTGCTGCGGACGGGCACCACGTTCGTCGACGTCCGCGCGCAGGGGGCGTGGACGCTCACCCGCCCGTAGCCGCGCGGGAGGTGACGCGATCGCTCAGCGGTCGAGGACGTGCAGGGTGTGCGGGAACGTGCCGAGCGGCAGCGCGCCGTCGTCCGCGCACACCACGACGTCCGCCACCCTGGCCCCGAACAGGTCCGGCACGTGGATGGCCGGCTCCAGGCAGAACGTCATCCCGGGCTCCAGCAGCGTGTCCTCGCCCGGCCGCGGCCCTTCGTCCGGCCCGAGGCCGACGCCCCGGCCGGTGTGCGCAGCGGCGAACCGCCCGTACCCGCTACCGTCGATCACCTCGGCCACCGCCCTGGCGACCTCCCCGGCCGCGACGCTGGGCCGCAGTGCCGCCAGGCCCGCCCGGTGGGCGGCGAGCACCACCGAGTACATCGCCTCGAAGTCCTCCGGCGGCTCGGCCACCACGAAGACGCGGGCCGCCTCCGCGCAGTAGCCGTCCCACCGGCCGCACACCGACACGCCCAGCGCGTCCCCCGGGTTGATCACGCGGCGCGTGGGCAGGTGCGCGGGCCGCGCGGTGTGCTCGCCGGCGGCCACCCGCAGCGACAGCAGCTCCTCGCACCCGGACTCCAGCAGCAGCGGGCGCAGCCGCGCGGCCATCGCCCGCTCGCTCTCCCCGAACCAGGCCAGCTCCGGCACCCGCTCCAGCACGCCTTCCGCCGCCGCGACGGCGCGCCGCAGCGCCTCGATCTCGTACGGCTCCTTGCGCAGGCGCAGCGGCGCGAGCACCGGGGTGGCGGGGACCAGCTCGGCCTCGATCGCCAGCCCGAACAGCTCGCGCACCCGCATCTCCGGGTCCACCCCGACCCGCCGCGCCCCCTGCGGCACCAGCGCTCCCGGGTCTGCGGTCTCGGCCATCCCGTCCTGTGTGAGGACGAGGAACGGCCCCTGCGCGCCGCCGAGGAAGCGGAAGTCGGGCGACGGGCGCAGCACGAGCGCGTCGATCCCGGCCTCCGCCATGGCCGCCCGCGCCCCGGCGACCCGCCCCGCGACCACCGCCTCAGGCACGACCACCACCTCGGGCGCGACCGCCGACCCACGCGCGACCGCCTCCTCAAGCCCAACCACCAGGCCGGACGCAACCGCCGCCTCGGACGTGGCCGCCTCCGCAGACGTGGCCGCCGCATCCGGGGTAGTCGCCGGGGCAGGCGTGATCGCCGCACCCCGCGTAGTCGCCGCATCGCCCGTGGCCGCCGCGTCGCGCATGGCCGCCTCCCCAGGCGTGACCGCCGCATCCGGGGTAGTCGCCGGGGCAGGCGTGATCGCCGCACCCCGCGTAGTCGCCGCATCGCCCGTGGCCGCCGCGTCGCGCATGGCCGCCTCCTCAGGCGTGACCGCCAGGTCGGGGGTGGCCGCCTCCTCAGGCGTGACCGCCGGATCGGGGGTGGCCGCCGGGTCGGGGGTGGCGGGAGGCCGGGGGGTCATTTCGGCTCGTGCAGCCAGCAGGCGACCGGCCCGAAGTCCGGTTCCTTGTCGCGGCACACGTCCATCACCAGCGGACACCGCGGGTTGAACCGGCAGCCGGACGGCGGGCTGGCCGGGTCCGGGACGTCGCCGGGCAGTTCCTCCGGCAGCACCCCGAGCCCGTCCGGTTGCGGGATGGCCGCGAGCAGCGCCCTGGTGTAGGGGTGCCGGGGGTTCGCCCACACCTCCGCCGTGTCGCCCACTTCGACGATCTTGCCGAGGTACATGACCGCGATCCGGTCCGCGATCAGCCGCACCACGGACAGGTCGTGGCTGATGAACAGCAGCCCGGCCCCCGACTCGACCGCGAGGTCCCGCATCAGCCGGGCCACCTGCGCCTGCGCGGAGGCGTCCAGCGCGGAGATCGGCTCGTCGCCGATCAGCAGCCGGGGCCGCGCCGCCAGCGCCCGCGCGATGGCGATGCGCTGCCGCTGCCCGCCGGAGAACTCGTGCGGGTGCCGCCCGGCGAAGTCGCGCGGCAGTCCGACGCGTTCCAGCAGGTCGGCGGGGGACGCGGCGGTGTCGCGGGCGGTGCGCAGGCCGTCGGCGATCTGGTCGCCCACGCGCCGTCGCGGGTTCAGCGACGCGTACGGGTCCTGGAACACCATCTGGATCCCGGTGAGCCTGCGGCGGCGCAGCCCGAGCGGCGTGACGGGCTGCCCGTCGAAGTCGATGGAGCCGCCGGTGATCGGGTTCAGCCCGCAGACGGCGCGGGCCAGCGTCGACTTGCCGCACCCGGACTCGCCGACGAGCCCGACGACCTCGCCGGGCCGCACGCTGAGGCTGGCTCCGGCCACGGCCCGCACGACGGGACGGCCGGGTGAGCGGTGCTCGACGACCAGGTCGTCGATGGTGAGCAGGTCGTTCATCAGGAGATCTCCGCATCGGGCAGGGAGTCGAGCAGGGCGCGCGTGTAGGCGTGCTCGGGCTCGCGCAGCACCTGGCCGCGCGGCCCCGACTCGACCACCAGGCCGTCCTTCATCACGCTCACCTCGTCGGCCACCGCCGACATGACGCCCAGGTCGTGCGTGACCAGCAGCACCGCGAGCCCCAGCTCGTCGCACAGGCCGCGCAGCAGCCGCAGCACGCCGGCCTGCACGGTCACGTCCAGCGCCGTGGTGGGTTCGTCGGCGATGAGCACCTTCGGCGAGCAGGCCAGCGCGATGGCGATCGCGATCCGCTGCCGCATGCCGCCGGAGAACTGGTGTGGGTAGCGCCCGTAAGCCTCTTCCGGCCCGGGGATGCGGACCTTGGCCAGCAGTTCCACGGCCCGCGCCTTGGCCTCGGCCTTGCCCAGCCCGAGGTGGTGGCGCATGTGCTCGGTGAGCTGTTTGCCGATGGTCAGCATGGGGTGCAGGCTGGTGGCCGGGTCCTGGAAGACCATGGCGATCTCGCCGCCGCGCACCCGGTTCAGCTCCTTGGGCGGCAGCGTCAGCAGCTCGCGCTCGCCGAGCCGGATCGAGCCGGTCACGCGGGCGCCGTGCGGCAGCAGCCCGAGCGCGGCCAGGCCGGTCATCGTCTTGCCCGACCCGCTCTCCCCGGCAAGACCGTGCACGCGGCCGGCCTCCAGCCGCAGGTCCACGCCGCGCAGGATGTCCTTGCCGCCGATGGAGACGCGCAGGCCGGTGATGTCCAGCGTCACAGGGCACGCTCCTTGATCGCGCGGGCCGTGCGGGGGTCGAGGGCGTCGCGCAGCGTGTCGCCCAGGAAGTTGAACGCCAGCACGACCGTCAGGATGGCCAGCCCAGGGAACGTCGCCACCCACCAGCTGTCGAAGACCTCCACGCCGGAGGCGACCATCGCCCCCCACTCTGGGGACGGCGGCTTGGCGCCCAGGCCGAGGAACGACAGCCCGGACAGCAGCAGCAGGGCGGTGCCGATGTCGAGCGTGGCCAGCACCAGGACGGGGCCGGTGATGTTCGGCAGCACGTCCACGCGCAGCGAGCGCCACACGGAGAAGCCGAGCAGCCGTCCGCTCAGCACGAACTCCCGCTCGCGCACCCCCAGCACCAGGCCGCGCGTGACGCGGGCGTAGGCGGGCCAGGCCACCACCAGCACGGCCAGCACCGCGTTGGTCAGGCTGGCGCCGAGCGCGGCGGCCACCACCATGGCGAGGATCACGGTCGGGAACGCGAACACCAGGTCCGCCACCCGCATGATCGTCTCGTCCACCCAGCGGCCGAAGTACCCGGCGCACGCGCCGAGCAGGCCGCCGATCAGCACCGACAGGACCACCAGCAGCAGCGTCAGCGGGATCGACACCCGCGCCCCGTACATGACGCGGCTCAGGATGTCGCGGCCGAGCTGGTCGGTGCCGAACCAGTGGCCGGGGCCGGGCGGCGCGAGGCGGGGCAGCTCCTGGGCGAGCGGGTCGTGCGGGGCGAGCCAGGGCGCGGCCAGCGCCACGACCAGCCACAGCAGCGCGAGCACGGCGCCGGCGACGGCCAGCGGCTGCCGCCACGCCTCGGGCAGCCGCCCCAGGAGACTCACGCGGGTCATTGCAGCCTCACTCGGGGGTCGATGACGCCGTACAGGACGTCCACGACCAGGTTGATGACGAGGTAGACGATGCCCACCACCAGGCCGACGCCCATGACGGCGGGCAGGTCGAGGGTGGTGGCGCTCTTGTAGGCGTACTGGCCGACGCCGGGCCAGGCGAAGATCGCCTCGACCAGGACGGTGCCGGACAGCAGGCTGCCGAACGCCAGGCCCGCCACGGTGATGATGGGCACCAGCGCGGAGCGCAGCACGTACCGGAACAGGACGGTCCTGCCGGGCAGGCCCTTGGCGCGGGCGGCGCGCACGTAGTCCTGCCCGAGCACCTCCAGCACCGCCGAGCGGGTGAAGCGGGTGAGCAGGCCGATCGTGTAGAGGGCCAGCACCAGCGCGGGCGTGATGAGGTGGCCGACGGCCGAGGAGAAGATGTCCCAGCGGCCGGCCAGCACGGCGTCCACCGTCTGCAGCCCGGTGACGGCGGGGGCGCCGCCGAGGGCGGCGTCCACCCGGCCGCTGCCGGGGGTGATCTGCAGGCGGTAGAAGAACACGTAGAACGCGACCAGCGCCAGCCAGAACGTCGGCACCGAGATGCCGACCAGGCTCAGCACCCGCAGCGCGTGGTCGGAGAGCCGGTCGCGGCGCAGCGCGGCCACGACGCCGAACGCCACGCCCAGCACCAGCGAGACCAGGATCGCCGCGCCCGCCAGCTCCAGCGTCGCCGGCACGAACTCGGCCAGGTCCTGGCTGACCGGGCGGTGGCTCTGCTGGCTCATGCCCAGGTCGCCCTGGACCAGGCCCTGGAGGTGGATCAGGTACTGCTGCCAGAGCGGCTTGTCCAGGCCGTGCTCGGCCCGCCACTGGGCGACGATGGCCGGGTCGCCCAGTGCCCGCTGGCCGAGGTTGGCGGCGACGGGGTCGCCGGGGACGAGGTTCGTCAGGACGAACGTCACCAGCGTGATGCCCCACGCCATCAGGACGGCCAGCAGGACGCGGCGGACAAGGAACCGCGCGAGCGGAGGCACCTCGGACCGCCCCTACTTCGCGCCGAGGTCGGCGACGTCCACGGTCCAGACCGGGTGGTACTCCAGGCCGGTGACGGAGGCGGCCGTCACGATGTTCTGGCTCGGCTGGATCAGCGGGATGAACGGGCCGGAGGCGTTGAGCTTGGTCTGGACGTCGGCGTAGGCGGTCTTGCGCGCGTCGTCGCCGATCGTCTCGGCGGCCTTGGCGCCCGCCTCCTCGATCTCCTTGGCCGCGCCCTCCTTCCAGCCGGCCCGCAGGCCGACGGTCTTACCGGGCAGGAAGGCGAGGTAGTCGCTCGGGTCCGGGTAGTCGGGGCCCCAGTACCACAGGCCCATCTCCTCCTTGCCGTTGCGGTAGTTGTCCAGCGCCGTGGTGACGGGCGCGGGCTGCAGGTCCACCGTGATGCCGACCTCCTTGAGGTTGGCCTGGATGCGCTCGGCGAGCGGCTGGAACGACAGGCCGTTCACGGTCAGCTCGCTCGGGTACTCCAGCTTCACGGTCGGGTTGGCCAGGCCGCTGGCGGCCAGCGCCGCCTTGGCGCCCTCGACGTCCCGCTTGGCGCCCTGGTCGGCGGGCAGCGCGCCGAGGATCTGGGACGGGATCACGCCCGGCGCCTGGGTCGAGCCCTCGCCGGCCAGCTCCAGCAGCCCCGCGTAGTCCACGCCCTTGCGCACGGCCTCGACGAACTTGGCGTTCGGCGTGGTCTTGCTGATCGCGGAGTCCTGGTTGGCCAGCAGGAAGATGACGTTCGCCGAGGCGGTCTTCTTGACCTGCATGGTGGCGGGCATGCCGGTCACCTGGTCGCCCGACAGGTTCAGCGCCACCTGGCTGTCGCCGCGCTGGACGTTCAGCTTCTGGGTGGCGGCCTCGACGTTGCGGATGACGACCTTGTCGTAGGCGGGCTTGGTCCCGTAGTACTTCGGGTTCGCCTTGAGCGTGACCTGGCTGCTCACGTTGAACGACTCGATGGTGTACGGCCCCGAGCCGGCGGAGTTGGCGTTCAGGTACTGCTCGGCCTTGTCCTGGGCGTCGGCGGTCGCGCCGTTCTGCTTGGCGACCTTGCTGTTGAGGATGCCCAGCGCCGGGTTCGGCAGGATGAACGGCAGCGCCGGGTTGGCCGTCTTCGACGTCAGCGTGATCGTCGTGTCGTCGGTCTTGGCCACCTCGACGCCGTCCAGCAGGAACGACGGCGTGCCCTTCATGTCGCGCACGCGGGTCAGCGAGAACACCACGTCGTCGGCCGTCACCGGTGCGCCGTCGGCGAACGTCGCGCCCTGCTTGAGCTTGAGGGTGAGCGTCTTGCCGTCCTCGGACAGCTCGTACGACTCGGCCAGCGCCGGCACGGGCTTGGTCACGTCGGCCCCGTCGAACGTGAGCAGCGTCTCGTACACCGCCTTGCCGACGATGAGCCCGGTCGGCTCGTACGTGCGGCCGGGGTCGGCGGTCTTGAGGTCGAAGGACGTGTCGATGACGAGGGTCTTCCCGCCGCCACCGGAGGCCGCGGGGGTTTGTGAGGTGCCGCCGCCGCTGCCGCAGGCGGCCAGGGCGAGTGCACCGGCGAGCAGCACGGCCGCCGTCTGCGAGCGGGTCGCCATGAGAGTCCTCCAAGATTGGACGTTCAGCAGAAGGATGTCGAGGATTGTGCGGCAGATCGTCCAGGGACTGTGCGGTCGGCTGGACGTATATAAAGGTGGATGAGGTAATGATGAGTGAAATTTCCAGAAATGGTGTCAGCGGTGGCGGTCAGCCTGGACGGATCGGCATCGGTCTCGAACTGGACGACATCCACCTGAAGATCCTTGAGGTCCTGCGCGAGAACGGCAGGATCTCCGTCGCCGCGCTGGCCGAACGGGTGGGCATCTCCCGCGCGAACGCCTACACCCGCTTCGAGGCGCTGCGCGCCGACGGCGCGATCAAACGCTTCACCGCCGAGATCGACCACCTCAGGGCGGGGCTCGGCATCACGGCGCTGATCTTCGTGACCGTGCGCCAGCAGATGTGGAAGCAGTTCAGGGCCGAACTGGCCAGGATGCCGGAGGTGGAGTACTGCGCGATCACCACCGGGCAGCACGACGCGATGATCCAGGTGCGGGTCTCCGACGTGGCCGCCGTGCACTCCATGGTGACCGACCGGCTGGCCAACATCCCGGCCGTCAAGGCGACCGAGACCGTGTTCATCCTGGACGAGGTGCTCAGGCGGCCGTACGTGCTGCCCAGCGACCGTGACGCCGCCCGCGACCGGTCCCGCCAGCAGCGGCGGCCAGCCCAGGAGGCGCAGGGCGACGTGCCGCTCGGCAAGATGCGCTTCGTCGGCGCCGCCGAGGGCCGGGCCGCCCTGCGCAAGGACGACTGAGCCTCGCCTATGCGACCTCGGTGCACACGCTGACGTGCAGCGTGTCGTCCCCGTCGAAGCTGAACTCCTCCACCAGGCGCAGCAGCCCGTCGTCACCCGTCTCGATGCGGCTGCTGCTCTGCCCGCCCGCCTTGCCGCCGGCCACCAGGGCGTGCGCGTAGGCGATCGAGACCTGGTCGCCGTCGCGGGTGCCGACGAAGCGTCCGTGGGTCACCGTGTCGCCGGTGTACTCGCCCCAGACGACCTCGTCGGCCTCCCAGTAGTGGAAACGGGTGGGGCTGTCGGGGTTCACCGCGCTCGCCGTGGAGCTGACCATCACGAAGGTACGACCGTTGAGATTCACGCCGTCTATGGTCCCTACATTTCCGAAATATCAGCATGCGGCTGGACATATGGTGAGGGCGTCCTGTCAGTGCGGGAAATCCGTCCAGCGCGGCAGTCGCCGGAGGCGGCGCGGGCGCGGCTCAGTCCACCAACGCGCCCTTCATCACACGCGCGCCCCTCATGACACGTGCGCCCCTCAGGGCACGCCCACCCTCACAGCACGCGTCCTCACGACACGCCCACCCTCACAGCACGCGTCCGCACGCCACGCCCCTTCCAGCGACGGCCGCTCGCGCCGCGCCTTGTGCACCTCGACGGGTGGCTGCGGATCGCTGGCCCGGCTCGATCCGCCGGGTTACGCCGTTCAGCGCCGAACGTCAGCGTCAGAGCTCAGCAGCCTTTGACCGCACCTGAGGAGATGTCTCATCTCCCGCCAGGCCTGCCGATCTGCCGACGGCATGGAGAAAGCGTGTGCCCCAGTCCCGCAGGTGATCGACGAACTCCGGCGGTTGCACCACCTCGAACTCCGCGCCGAGGTTGCCCAGCGCCTGCGTGGGCCAATCCAGGCTGGTGGAGACCATCGTCAGCCGGCAGCGGCGGTCGTCGACCGGTTCGATCTCGCCCCATTGGCCGACCATCCGGCGCACCCGCTCCGCGGGTGCGTCGACCAGCACGACGACGGTGTGCGCGGTCGGGGCCTGGGTGGCGGTGCGGACGAACGCGGCGGCGTCCCCGCCCGGCAGTGGCCGTGGCAGGAAGGGAGAGCCGGTGTTGCGCGGCTGGGTCAGCCGGTCGAGGCGGAAGCTGCGCCAGTCGTGCCTGGTCAGGTCGTAGGCCACCAGGTACCAGCGGCCCCCGAGCGCGACGAGGCGATGGGGCTCCACCTCGCGTTCCGTCTGCGCGCCGCCGCGGGTGGTGTAGTGGAAGCGCAGCCGTTCCTGGTCGCGGCACACCTGGGCGATCATGGCCAGCACCTCCGCCGGGATGACCGGCCCGGCGGAGGACGCGGAGACGGTCATCGCGCGCAGCGCGTTCACTCTGGCCCGCAGCCGGGGCGGCAGGACCTGCACCACCTTGGTCAGCGCGCGCATCGCGGCCTCGTCCAGCCCGGCGATGCCGCTCTGCGCCGTGTCCCCCATGCCGACCGCCAGGGCGACTCCTTCCTCGTCGTCCAGCAGCAACGGGGGCAGCACGGCCCCGGGCTCCAACTGGTAGCCGCCGTCGGTGCCGCGGGAGGCGTGTACCGGGTATCCCAGCTCGCGCAGGCGGTCGACGTCCCGGCGCAGGGTGCGTTCCGACACCCCGAGGCGAGCGGCCAGATCGGCGCCCGGCCAGTGGCGGTGGGTCTGCAGCAACGACAGCAGCGTGAGCGTCCGGGAACTCGTGTTGGCCATATCCGGAATTATCCCTGTACTTCCGGTCAGAAACTGGCCGGAAGCCTCGCTAGCGTGAGCGCATGATGACGCACGAGATCCAGTTGACCTCCCAGATCGACGCCTCCCCCGCCCCCGAGCACTTCGCCGTCGTCCAGGCGGAGATCGAGGGCGAGGTCGTGGTCCGCACCGACTACCTGGGCCTGGCCGCCACCTACCTCGAACTGATGCGCCCCGACTGCCACCTCCCGATCCCTGCCTGGCAGCCGGGCCAGCGGGTGGGCGTCATGGCGATCGGCACCGTGCTCAGCTCGGACAGCCCCGACCTGCGAGAGGGCGACCTGGTGCAGTCGATGACCGGCTGGAGCGCCCATTCGGCGGGACCGGCCGCCTCCTACTTCAAGCTGGACCCGGACGCCTACCCCGACCCCAGCTACCACCTGGGCCAGGGCCCGACCGCCTACTACGGCATGGCCGACGTGGCCAAGGCCGGCGAGGGCGACGTCGTGTTCGTCTCCGGCGCGGCCGGCGGTGTCGGCTCACTGGCCGGGCAGATCGCCCGCAACCTGGGCGCGAAGAAGGTGATCGGCAGCGCGGGCAGCCAGGCCAAGGCCGACTACCTCGTGCAGGAACTCGGCTTCGACGCCGCCTTCGACTACCACCACGACCCGGTCGCCGCGCTCAAGGAGCTCGCCCCCGAGGGCATCACCGTCTTCTTCGACACCGTGGGCGGCGCGCTGTACGACGCCGCGCTCGAAGCCGCCGTGCCTGGCGCCAGGTTCGCCCTGTGCGGCTCGCTGTCCACCCAGCTCGGCGCAGCCGCGGACCGCTTCCCCTCGCCCGACCGCGACGCCGCCCTGGCCAGGGGGGTCGAGCTGATGCCGTTCTCCTGCCACCACACCCCCGGCCAGGTCGCCGCCTGGCACCACCACTTCCGCACGGCACTCGGCCAGGGCCGCTTCGTCTACCCGCGCACCGTGGTCGAGACCGGCATCGACGGCGTGCCCGGCGCGTTCCTGGCCATGCTGCGCGGCGACTACCGGGGCAACGTCTCGGTGCGGCTGGCATGACCGCCCTGTCCCGCCGGGCGCTGAACCGAGCCCTGCTCCAGCGGCAGTTCCTGCTGGAGCGGACCGGCCTGGCGGCTCTGGAGGTGATCGGCCATCTGGTCGCCATGCAGGCCCAGGAGCCGAACTGGCCCTACCTTGGCCTGTGGACCCGGATCCGCGGCTTCACCCACGCCGACCTCACCACCCTGCTCACCCAGGGACGGGTGGTGCGTTCCGGCTTCCTGCGCAGCACGATGCACCTCACCGCGGCCGACGACTTCCGCCGGCTGCGGCCGGTGCTGCAGCCCGTGCTGAGCCGCACCGCGGGCTCGGCCCACTTCCGGCGCAACAACGCGGGGCTCGACCCCGAAGCTCTGCTCGCCGAGGCACACGCCCTCCTGAAGGCCGGGCCGCTGCCCAGAAGAGATCTCGCCAGGCACCTCGCGGCCCTCCATCCGGGCCGCGACGGCCGGACCCTGGCCGGTGAGATCGAGCTGCGCACGCCGCTTGTGCACGATCCGGCGACCGCGTCCTGGGGCGGCTGGGGCACCCGCTCGTCGGTCACCGTCACCGCCGCCGCGACCGACGCCCCGCGCCCCGGCGCACTGCGCGACCTGATCGTCCGCTACCTGGCCGCCTTCGGCCCCGCCACCGTGGCGGACATCCAGGCGTGGTGCGGGTTGACCCGGCTGGACCAGATCGTCTCGGAGATGGACGCCGACCTGCGCCATTACACCGGCCCCGACGGCCGGCGCCTGCTCGACCTGCCCGACGCCCCACTCCCCGACCCCGACACCCCCGCTCCGGTGCGGCTGCTGCCCGCCTACGACAACGCCCTCCTGGGGCACGCCGACCGCAGCCGCGTCATCGCCGACGCCGACCGCGGGCAGGTCGCCCCCGGCCAGGCCAGAGTCCTGCCGACGTTGCTCGTCGACGGCTTCGTCCGCGGCACCTGGTCCTTTACCGCGGGCGAGGTTCGGCTGACGCCGTTCTCGCCGCTGTCGGCGAGCGAACAGCAGGCGGTCGATCGCGAGATCGACCAGTTGCTGCCGTTCCTGTCGCACCGGCGCGCATGAGAAGGCCGATGGCCACCTCCAGTCGTTCGAGATAGGTCTCCCGTGACGCGACCTGATGCTTGAGGCCGATCGATGCGCTGATCATCGTCTGCGCGACAGGGCGAGCCGCCTCCCGTCCTGACTCGGCGGCGATCGCCTCCGTGATGAGTTCCTCGAAACGTCGCCGCGGGACATCGACGATCTCTCCGAGGAGGTCGGGATTGTCCTCGACGACCATCGCGAAGTCGCTCGCCAGCGGGCCGATATAGCGCCTGTTCAGGAGGGGAGGAACTTGGTCAGGAGGTCGGCGAGTTTGCTGAGCGAGTCGGCGAGATCGGCGATCGGGCGCAGGCGGTCGCGCAGCCGGCGGAAGGCGTCGGCGAGGCGGCCCGTGTCCCGCTCCGCCACCGGGCGGGCGGCCTCGGCGAGGAGCTCCGCCGCGTCGCGGCCGGCCCGTTCAGGGTGGTCGATCTCGGTGGAGTGGGCTGCGACGCGGGCCATCAGGTCGGCGAGCAGCGCCTGGAGCTGCACCAGGTTCGGGTCCGCGGGCTGGCCGCTCGTCGTGACGTTCTGGGTGAAGTGGGAGCCGGGGCCGCCGAACTGGCTGCCGGTGAACGTCCCGCTGTAGGTGTATTTGTCCTTGTCGGTCATGAGTTCGCCTCGCCGCGCTGTGTGTTGACGTTCTGGACGAACTGAGAGCCGGGGCCGCCGAACTGCGCGCCCGGGTAGTTGCCGCTGTACTCGTAGTGGGTCGTGCTGGAGATCGAGACCGCGGTGGCCTGGCGTCGGTAGGCGGTGGTGTCGACGCCCTTGTCCTCCAGGAAGTCGAGGACGGCCGAGGTCAGGCGCTCCTCGACGAGCTTGGTGTACTTGAAGGCGTCCAGCTCCTGGATGAGGGTGTCGGCCCGCTCGGCCGCGCCCAGCTCGCGCAGGCTCAGCCTCGAACCGTAGTCGTAGGCGGTGTACGCCCGCGGGTCGTCCACGCCGATGGCGTGCCGGAACGCCTGCCAGGCCATGCGCAGCAGCCGTACGGGAGCGGCGACGATGTCGCGGAACAGGTACAGCCAGCGCCCGCGCAGCGCGTGGTAGACCAGGAGCGGAGGTGAGGAGAGCGGCAGCTCGTCCACCGAGCGGTACAACCCGGCCACGGGCGGCAGCACCGTGACGACGAACTCGGTGTAGAGCATCCGGCCCTCGACCGCGAGGTGCACGAACGCGGTGACGGAGGTCCCCCGGTCCACGGCCGGGATGACGGTGCGGCCCGCCGGGTCGAGGACGTGCGGGCCCTCGGAGTTGATGTCCAGCCGCTGGTAGTGCCGCGCGCCTGCCTGCGGGGTACGGATCACCGCGGCGATCACCTGCTCCGGCAGGTTCGTCCACGGGCAGAGCTGGCCGGGATCCACCAGTGGATGCAGCGCCGGGCCCTTGCCGTTCCAGCCGTGCAACTGGTTGAAGCGGCCGGTGGCGACGATCTGGTCGCGGATGAGCAGGTTGATGATGCCCGCCGGGTGGGACTGGGCGCTCATCTGCGCCAGCCGCTCCCGTACGAACGCGTGCAGCTCCACCGGGTCGATCTCGACCAGCGGCCGGGCCGGCCCCGAGCCGTCGCGCGGGCCCGGCGTGCGGTCCAGCTCGACCGCGATGGTCCAGGCCCTGGCCGTGTCGCCGGCTCCGAGGAACGGGTTGCGTCCGGAGTAGAGCGTGACGTTCCCGTGCTGCGCCGCGCCGATCCAGCGCAGCCGCTGCTCGGCCCCCGTGTCGGCCGCCGAGCCAGGCGGCGGTGGCGGCGCTCCGGGGCGCAGGTCGCGGCCGATGACGCGGAACACGGCGACCCGGTAGCCGGCGGCCACGCCGAGGGACAGGAGCACCACGATGAGCAACTGCAGCGACAGGGCGGCACTGCTCGGCGGCGCGCCTCCTTCACGGAAGGAGCTGAGCTCACGTGCGGCGACGTAGGCCACGAGCGCGAAGATGACCGGTATCCCCATCAGCGTCGAGATGACGAACCAGACGAGGATCTTGTAGGGGCGGGAGAGCCGGCGCAGCGGCCGCACGGTGAGCAGCGCGAACGGGATCACCACGGCGAGCCACTGGATCATGACCTCGGTGAACAGGAGCAGGCCGCCGGCGAGCACGACGGTCAGGACGACCTCCCGCGCGAGCAGGAACGATCGCGCGCGCAGGCAGTGCCGCAACACCGGGACCACGTCGAAGCCGCCGTGCGAGGGCGCCACGCCCCGGTGCCGGTTGCGGATGAGCTCGCGCAGCGCCGTCTCACGGAACGACGGATCGAGGTACGCCGCGACCGCCATGTACCGGGTCGCGTTGCGCATGGCCGCGCCGAAGGGGACCTGCGGAGTGGCCGTCGGGTCCGCTGCAGGCGGACTGGTGTACATGCCGGGCTCCTCTCGGGGGAGAGATCAGCCCCACATACGTTAGGCGAATGGTAACCGTACGACTACAGAAAAGTGATTCGGGAATGTATCCTTTTCGTCACGCCCTGTGACTAACGCGAGGCGATCAGGCGGCCCGTTCCCAGGCGGTGACGCCCAGGCGGCCGGTCGAGCCGAGGTCGAAGTGGCCCGGGACACGGTGGCCGCCGACCACGAGGGTGGTGCCGAGCTGGGGAGCCTGCGTGGTGCCGCCGTACGTGTTACGCCACACCAGGGCGAAGCGGGCGGATTGGCCCGGACGGAGGGACACGGTCGCAGGCCCGAAATCCTTGACCGCGGTCGTGACCCGTTGCGCGCCCTTGTCGATCTCGAGGTCGAGTGGCTCACCGGCCTCGTCCAGGACGCGGACCCGGGGGTAGCCGTGGACGCTGCGCACCTCGTCACCGCAGTTGGTGAGGATCACGGTCTGGACGCGGAGCCCCATGGCGGCGTTCGGCTGCTCGGCGGTCAGCGACGTTCCCGAGCCGGGACAGGCCGCGGGCGTCAGCCGCCGCACGGCCGTCGGGGGTGCGGGCCGGTCTTGTACGGTGGCCCGCGTGTCCACGCCGCAACCGGCGAGGCACAGCACGGCGAGGGAAAACGCCCGGACGGCGGATTTGACGGTCATCGGACCCCATTGTGGCCCTTCACCGGCTCCTCAGTTGTCGGGGTGCACCATGAGAAGCACGGCGCGGTTGCAGGCGGCCTGGCCCCGGTACTGGTGCGGGCGCCCGGCATCGAACCGGATGGAGTCGCCTTCGGCCAGGTCGGTGAGGGAGTCGGCGGGGCCTGTGGTGACGTGTCCGCGGGTGAGCACGAGGCACTCCTCGACGCCGGGCAGGTGGGCGTCGGAGTGCTGGGTGTTCTGGCCGATGGCGATGTCGTACACCTCCACGGTGCCGCGCACCCTGATGCGGTGCAGGAGCCGCGCGCTCACCGCGTCGCCCTCGACCTGCGGTCGCCGGTCGTCGGCGCGGACCACCTCGACGGCCGAGGCGGGCGTTTCGAGCAGCTCGCCGAGGGACGCCTTCAGCGCGGTGGCCAGGGCCCACAGGGTGCTCAGGGTGGGGTTGCCCTGGCCCTGTTCGATGCCGTGCAGCGTGGTCTTGCTGATGCCGCCGGCGGCGGCCAGGTCGGCCAGCGAGGTCCCGGCCGCCGTGCGGAGCCGGTGCACGTTCTGCCCCACCACTTGCGTAAGATCCATGCGTATCAGCATAGTGGTATGCATGTACCAGCGAAACGGTTCGGAGGCGACATGACGGTGACGCGGCTGCGCGACATCCCGGGCATCGGTGTGGACACCGTCGGTGACGCGGCTGACGCGATGGACGACCCGGAGTTCCTGCGGCTGGAGAACCTCGACACCGACCTGCGTCCGCCCGCCGTCGCCCTGGCCGCCACGCATGCCGCCGTCGAGGACGACGCGGCCAACAGCTATCTGCCGTTCCAAGGCCATCGTTCCCTGCGCGAGGCCGCCGCCGGGCACGTCGGACGCGTCAGCGGGCGCCCCTACGATCCGGCCACCGAATGCGTCAGTGTGGCCGGCGGGCTCAACGGCGTCCTCAACACCCTGCTCGCCACCGTGGAGGGCGGGCAGGAGGTCGTGCTGTGCGACCCCATCTACGCGGGCCTGGTCAACCGGGTGCGGCTCGCGGGCGGAATCCCCCGCTTCGTCCCCGCTCAGCCCAGCTCGGACGGCTGGACCGTCGATCCCGAACGACTCGCCGACGCCGTCGGACCCAACACGGCGGCGGTCCTGATGATGGGGCCGGCCATGCCGACCGGCCTCGTCCTGGACGAGCGCCACTGGTCCGCCCTCGCCGACGCCTGCGAACGCCACGACGCTTGGCTGATCTACGACGCGGCCATGGAACGCATCCGCTTCGACGGCCGCCCGCCCAGCCACCCCGCAGCCCACGAGGGCCTGGCGCGGCGCACCATCACCGTCGGCTCGGCCTCCAAGGAACTGCGGCTGATCGGCTGGCGCGTCGGCTGGGTCGTCGGCCCCGCCCCCATCATGGCCGACATCCGCCTCGTCGGCATGACCAACGTCGTCTGCCAGGTCGGCCTGGCCCAGCAGGCCGTGGCCGCCGCGCTGGACGCACCCGACGCCGATGCCGACGTCGCCGCCGCCACGGCCACCTGGCGACGGCGCTGCGAGACCGTCCTGGACCAGCTCGCCGCCTACCCGGTCATCCGGCCGCACGGCGGCTGGTCACTCCTCATCGACACCAGGCCCCTGCGGCTGACCGCGTCCGAGCTGTCGCGGCGCCTGTTCGACCGGGCGAAGATCGCAGCCACTCCCATGGACGGCTGGGGCCCCAGCGGCGGGCACTATCTGCGGCTCGTCTTCGCCAACGAACCCGTCGAACGCCTCACCGGCCTCGGCAAGCGCTTCCGCCTGGCCCTCTGACGCCAGCTCCCACGACACCGTCCGATTCCCGAAAAACGAGGCATCCGATGACACCTGCAACGTTCGATGATCTTCTGATTCCCGGCACCCAGGCCTGCCGTGGCGCCCTGGAGGTGGCCACCACGTACCACACGCCCTCCCTGCTCAACCACTCCATCCGCGCCTACCTCTGGGCGGCGGCCCACGCCCAGAGCAACGGCATCGCGTTCGACGCCGAGCTGCTGTACGTGTCGGCCTTGCTGCACGACATCGGCCTGGTGGCGGAGTTCGACAGCCACACGGTGCCCTTCGAGGACGCGGGCGGCCACGTGGCCTGGGTCTTCGGCGCCGGCGCCGGCTGGCCCCCGCAGCGCCGGGCACGGGCTTCGGAGATCATCATCCGGCACATGTGGCCCGAGGTGCCGGTGGAGGAGGACCCGGAGGGGCACCTGCTGGAGCTGTCCACCGCCATGGACATCTCCGGCCGCCACATCGACCAGCTCCCGGCCGAGCTGCGGCGCGAGGTGCTCGAGCGCTACCCGCGCCTGGACCTGGCCAAGGAGTTCATCGCCTGCTTCAACGAGCAGGCGGCGCGCAAGCCGGGCAGCACCGCCGCACAGTCCGTGGCCGGCGGGGTCGCCGACCGCATCGCCCGCAACCCGCTCGGCATCTGACGATGCCGCGGCGCTGCGGCTGCGCCGTCACCTTGACTCACCGCGAACCTGACGATGCCGCGGCACTCCAGCCTCGCCGTGACCTCGACTCACCGCAAACCTGACGATGCCGCGGCACTCCAGCCTCGCCGTGACCTCGACTCACCGCGAACCTGACGATGCCGCGGCACTCCAGCCTCGCCGTGCCCTTGACTCGCCGCGCCGGCGCGCGGGCCGGCTCCCAGCAGGTCACCGCCCTACGCGGCGAGCACGTCCATCCCACCGCGCCCTGACCGCCGGACCAGGTCGGCGGCGGCTTCGGGCCACTCCGGGTGACCGAAGGTGAAACCCGCGCCGAGCAGCCGGCCGGGCACGACCCTGCGGCTTTTCAGCAGCAGCTCCGTGTCCGAACGCAGCACGAACGCCCCAGCCTCGGCCATCCACCTCGTGGCGGGCAGCCCGACAGGAACTCCCCGCGCGCGGCGCAGCGCCCGCATGAACGCGCGTTGCGGCAGGGGGTCCGGAGCGGCGAGGTTGACCGGCCCGGCGAGGTCCTCCCGCTCGATGAGGAATGCCACGGCCCGGGCGAAGTCCTGGTCGTGGATCCACGACACGTACTGCGCGCCACCGCCGACCGGCCCGCCGAGCCCCAGGCGTGCCAGCCGCAGCAACACGTCGAACACGCCGCCGCGATCGGGGCTCATCACCATGGCGGCCCGCAGGCTCACCTTGCGCGTGCGCGGCGTGCCGGCCCGCTCCAGTTCCCGCTCCCACGCCTTCGCGATCTCCACGCTGTACGCCCAGTAGCCCGGCACGCCGGGCTCGCCGCCGCCGATCACGCCGGTCGCCTCGTCATGGGGGGCGTCGAAGCGGTGCGCGTAGATGGTGGCCGTGCTCATCTGCAGCCAGACGCGCGGAGGACGCGCCGCCGCCGCGACGGCCTCACCGACCACGCGGGTGGAGCGCACGCGCGAGTCCATCATGGCGCGCAGGTTCGCCGGCGTGTAGCGGCAGTTGACGCTGCGGCCCGCCAGGTTGATCACGACGTCGCAGCCGTCGATCTTCTCGGCCCACGGGCCGAGGGTCGCGGCGTCCCAGTGGACGTGGCCGTCGCGCGCGGGCCGCCTGGTCAGGAGGACGACGTCATGGCCCGCGGCCGTCAGGGTGCGGTCGAGGATGGCGCCAATCTGCCCGGTTCCTCCGGGTATCACGATTTTCATCCGGCTACCCCCAAGGTCTGGATCGAGCGTAGCGCGGCGGGCTGAACACGTTCAAAGCCGGGTGTTCATCCAGGGCGATCGTCCCGTCCTGACCGAGGACGACGCGTCCGGCCTGCTGGGTCAACCCTGCGGTGGTACGGGTTGCGGCGGCCACCGCGTCGGCGGCGGTGAGGTGGGGCGGACACCCGGCCCGACACGTAGGCGGCGACGTCGCCGGGCAGGTCCCGTGGGGTGAAGCGGGGGCCGGTCGGGGCGCGAGGCCAGCAGGTGCCAGCGGCGGCCCCAGATGACGAGCCGGTACGGCTCGACGCCGCGCACGGTGGCCGCGCCGACGTGGTAGCCGAAGGGAAGCCGCTCCCGAGACGACGACTCCTCGATCCCCGCGATGGCACCGCCGGGCGCGGTCCGCAGACCAACGGTGACGGCGACCCCCTCCTCGTCGTCCAGCAGCGACGGCGACAAGTACGGCGCCGCCGCCGAGCCGGTAGCCGAGGTTGCGCAGGCGCTCCACGTCGGCCCGTACGGTCCGCCCGCTCACCTCGCTTCCCCCGAGGAACCCCGACACCACAGGAAGTGCCCTCAGACGGGCTGGCCGATCGGCCGGATGGTCAGGGTGTTGAGGTCGGCGCCGCCCGGCTGGCCGAGGGCGAAGCAGATGGCCTCGGCGACCGGCTCGGGCGACATGGCGAACGGCGGGACGCCGCCCTGCCAGAAGGCGGTGTCGGTCATGCCGGGGTTGACGAGGGTGACGCCGACGCCGCGGCCGGTGGCGTACATGCGCAGGTTCTCGGCCATGCCGGTGACGGCCCACTTGGTGGCGGAGTAGAGGTTGGCGGGGCTGTTCTTCAGGCCGGCGACGCTGCCGATGAGCACCAGCCGCCCGCTCGTTGCCTCGAGGTGGGGCAGGGCGGCGTTGGCCAGCAGGGCGGGGCCGAGGACGTTGGTGAGGACCATGGGCGCCCACAGTTCGGGGTCGCCGTCGGCGATGGTGCGCGGGTGGTCGGCGGGGATGAAGCCGGCGTTGGCCACCGCGCCGTGCAGGGCGCCGAAGTGGTCCACGGTGCGGGTCACGGCGGCTTGGGTGGCCGGCCAGTCGGCGGCGTCGGCGACGATGCCGAGCAGCCGGTCGGGGTGGCCGGTCTGGTCGAGGAAGGTCTTGAGTTTGGTCTCGTCGCGGCCGGTGACGGCCACGCGGTGGCCGCGGTCGAGGAGCAGTCGTGCGGTGTGGGCGCCGATGCCGCTGGTCGCGCCGGTGATCAGTACGGTCTTGCCGGTCATGCTCATGCTCCCGGGTGTCGGAGGTCCTGCTGCACAGGACGGCTTCGTACGGTGCTGGGCGGCCAGATCGCCTGGCCCGTCCCCGTGTCGCAGGTCGCGTTCGGCCTGCTGACCCCAGGAAACCGGTCTGGCCGCGCACGAGGCAGAGCGCGTTCATAGGGGGGACAAGCTCAACCCCCTTACCGCCGTCACCTGCGCGAACCCTGCGGCTACCGTGGTAGGCATGGACGACCGGCCCGACCACCGCGCCCAGATCCGGGATTTCCTCGCCACCCGGCGCGCGAAGCTCACCCCTGAGCATGTCGGGCTGCCCGCCGGCGGCCGGCGCCGGGTTCCGGGGCTGCGCCGCGAGGAGGTCGCGGTGCTGGCCGGGGTGAGCACGGAGTGGTACACGCGGCTGGAGAAGGGCCACATCAGCGGCGTGTCGGAGGAGGTGCTCGACGCGGTGGCCCAGGCCCTGCGTCTGGACCAGGACGAGCGCACCTACCTGTTCGACCTGGCCCGCGCCGCCCGGCCCGCTCGCCGCGCGCCTTCGCGCCGCAAGGAGGTCCAGGTTCCGCCGCGGGTCCAGTGGCTGCTGGACTCCATGACGATGTCGGCGGCGTGGGTACGCAACGGCCGCGCCGACATCGTCACCTGCAATGCGCTGGCCCGGGCCCTGCTCGCGCCGGTCTTCGACAGCCCGACCACCGCTCAGCACGGCGGCGCGAACCTCGCCCGCTACGTCTTCCTCGATCCGGACTCCCGGCGGTTCTTCGTCGACTGGGACGAGGCCGCCGTCATCAGCGCCGCGCTGCTGCGCGCCGAGGCCGGGCGCGAGCCCCACGACCGGGCCCTGCGCGACCTCGTCGGCGAGCTGTCCACGCTCAGCACGGAGTTCCGCGGCCAGTGGGCCGCCCACGACGTGCGCATCCGCCACGACGGCGGCAAGCGGCTGTGGCATCCGCAGGTGGGCGACCTGGAGCTGACCTACCAGTCTCTCGACCTGCCCATCTCCAGCCGTACGGTGTACGGCCTCACCGTCTACACCGCCGAGCCGGGCAGCACCTCGGAAGAGCGGCTCAAGCTCCTGGCCAGCCTGGCAGCCACCCAGCCGGCGCCCCCTGTCGACCGGCCGCGTTGAGGCGCGCCTGATCCGCTTCTCGCCGCTCAACACTCGGGTCGATCCGGGGCGGTGATCGCATTGACGCGCGACGCTCGCAAGGTTACGGTCAGGACCGTTATCGCGCACAAATGAACGCCATCACGGAGGTGGTGCTGTGCACACCTTTGCAAACAGTCCCTTACGGCAGGGCTCCCAGGTGGAAGGCGGCGGCGCGTGAGACGCGCCGCGCTGTGCGGAACGGCCGCGACGGCGCTCCTGGCGGCACTGCTCACGGCCCTGCCAGGAGCCCCGGCGTACGCGTCCGACCTGCGGATTCTCAACGACGGCTTCGACGACGGGCTCGTCGGGTGGAGCGGCTCGCACAGCCCGGGCGGCGTGGACCCGGTGGTGTGGGACGGACGCACCACCGCCCGCGTCACCGACACCGGCCCGGCCGCCGCCTACGGCAGGGAGAGCATGCCCGGCCTGCCCGCCACGGTCGGCACGCGCTACACCCTCAACGCTACGGTCTGGGCCGAAACCGGCAGCGCGCACCTGTATCTCCGGTTCAGAGACGCCTCCGGCCGCCTCCTCACCGGCGGCGCGAACGCCTCGGCGACGGGCCGGCGATGGAACCGGGTGATGACCTCGGGCGTGGCCCCCACCGGCACCGCCACCGTCTCGGCCCTCATCTACTCGGGCGTGGCCGACGTGGGCACCGCCTACTGGGACGAGGTGCTGATCACCAAGGACCTGACCGACCTGGGCGTGCAGATCGAGAGCAGCGCGCCCAACGCCACCACGTTCGCGGGCGGCAAGGCCTACGCCCTCTACACCGGCACCGCCGACGTCAATCCGCAGCTCGCGGAGATCGACCTGGCCACCGCGAAGGCGACCAGGAAGATCACCATCCCGGACAGCGCGGCCAGCCCCACTGTCGGCGGCTGGGCGGCGGCCACGGCCACCGACGGCAGCGTCTACCTCGGCACCTATCCGAACTCCAAGCTGTACCGGTACGTCCCCGGCCAGTCCACGATCGCCGATCTCGGGCGCGCGGAGGGCGGCTACTCCTTCATCTGGGACCTGGAGCCCGGAGCGGGCGGGAAGGTGTACGGCGGCACGTACAACGACGGCCGCTACTTCAAGTACGACGGCGGCGCCTTCACCACGATCGGGTCCGTGCCCATCGTGGCCGGCGCGCAGTACGTCCGCAGCCTCGCCCACGACCCGGACGCCAACGCCACCTACCTCGGCACCGGCACGGACGCCGGGCTGGTCAGGTTCGACAACGTCACCGGCCAGGTGGACGACCTGCTCCCGGCCGCGTACGCGCACAGCTCCATGGTGGGCGGGCTGACCTGGACCGGGGGCAGGCTGTTCGCCTGGATCGACCGGACGCTGCTCGTCCTGCGCGTCGCCCGCGAGGCCGGCGGCGCGTACACCGCGGTCACCGACGCCGCCCTCACCGACGTGGACCTGCACCACTCGCCGGCCCGCGACGGCAAGGTCTGGTTCGTCAAGGAGGGGCTGCTGCACTCCTACGACGTGGCCACCAGGTCCGTGCAGGCCACCTCCGTCCGCCCCGGGCTCGACGTCACCGGCTACACCTGGTCCGGCGCCACCCTGGCCGGGCTCGGCGCGGCCGTGGACGGCACCAGGATCTTCACCTACGACCCGGCGACGGGCGCCTCCAGCAGCAGGCTCGTCTCCGGCGCCCCCGTGCTGCCGGCCGCGATCAACGCGCTCGGCGCGGGCCCCGACGGCCGCGTCTACACCGGCGGCTACCTGACCGGCGGCACCGGCGTCCACGACCCGCTGCGCGGTGACGGCGACGACAGCAGGCCCGACACGCCGACGCTGGCCGGGCTCGACCAGACCGACAGCGTGCTGGCCCACGACGGGCGGCTCTACCTCGGCGTCTACCCGTCGGCCAAGCTCTACGGCTACGCTCCCGGGGGCTCCTGGCCGCCGGCGCTCCTCTACACCGGGGGCGCGGCGGGCGACAAGGCCGACGACTGCGAGCCGGGCGAGGGGCCGCCGCCGCAGGACCGGCCGTACGCGCTCGCCGGCGGCCCGGACGGCGCCGTCTACATGGGCACGGTGCCGAAGTACGGCAAGCGCAGCGGCGCCCTCACCATCTGGAGACAGGGCACGACCGGGCGAACCCTCTGCGTCGTCCCGGACCAGTCCGTCGTCTCGCTGGCCTACGCCGGAGGCAAGCTGTTCGGCGGCACGTCCACGCGCGGCGCACTGGGCGTGGACCCCGTCTACGCGCCGGGCGCGTCGGCCACGCTCTTCTCCTTCGACCCCGCCACCGCCGCCGTGCGCCTGCACCCCCTCCCCCTGACGGCGCCCAAGGCCGTCACGGCCCTGGCGGAGGTGGACGGCGAGCTGTGGGGCCTGGCGGGCGGCTCGCTGTTCACCCTCGACCCCGCGCAGCCCGGGACGATCACCGCCAAACGGCTGTTCCCCGACCCCGACTGGGCCGCCAGGCCGAGCCTCGCCTGGCGTGACGGAGTGCTGCTCACCGTGGCCCAGGACCCGGACCACGTGTACGGCACCTTCGGCGACCAGCTCTTCCGCATCGACAGAGCGACGAAGACGGCGACCGTGCTGCTGACGGTGGCCGGGATGGAAGGCCTGACGGCCGACGGCTTCGGCAACCTCTACTACAAGATCAACGAGCGGCTGTACCGGTTCGCGATCCCGCGGCCGTAAGCACCCCCTGCTCAGAAAGCGAACCCATGCGAAGAATCCTCACGGCGTTACTCACGCTCCTGACGGGCGCGACGCTCACCGTCGTCGCCGTGCCCGCGCTCCCCGCGCAGGCCGGGATCTGGCACGAATATCCGTCGCCGGCGAACAGGACCTGCAGCGACACCCGCGTCTACAACGGCACCGCCTACCAGGTCTGCCTGGAGTTCAACTACGCGCGTACGCAGGTGCGCAGCGTCGCCTTCATCAGCCCGGGCGCGTACACCAACTTCCAGGTGAACCTGCGCCTCTGGTTCGGCGGAGGCGGAGCCGACATCTCCGACTCGTGCCCGACGATGACCACCAACGCCAGCAGAGCCTGCTACACCGCCTTCACCGACCTCGACCGCCCGTACGTCGTCACCCAGGCCACCTTCGGCATCGCCGGGACGTGGCAGCTCCCGGTCCGGGCCCTGGACATGCGGCTGTCCGCCAAGCAGCAGGAACGGGACAACTGGTGCGGGCCGGGCGCCGTACAGACCACGCTCGCCACGATCGGTGTCTCGGCCCCGCCCCAGTCGGAGCTGGCCGTCAAGCTCCAGACCGACGAGACCCTCTACGGCGTGACCATGCCGGGCAGGATCCCCGGCACGATCAACTCCTACCTCTCCGCCTCCGACTGGCAGTACAAGTGGGAGGAGATCTACGTCGCCAACGGCCAGACCTACGAGGCGGGCATCGACCGGATCGTCACCTCCCTGTCGCGCGGCAGACCGGTGATCGTCCTGGTGATCCCGGGCAAGCTGCCCTGGTGGAACTCCTCCACGCCGACCCTGCGGCACTATCTGACCATCCACGGGTACGGCGGCGTGGTCCACGCCGACGGGTCCGTGCATCCCTCGACGTTCAAGGTGGCCGACTCCGCGGACGGGAGTGAGCACTCCATCGACGTGGACAAGCTGCTCCTGGACAACGCCAACCTCGCCTGGAACGGGATCGACACCGTCGCCATCGTACGAACCTGACCCCGGCCCGGGGGGCGGGCGCGTCCCGGCGCGCCCGCCGTCCCGTGCCAGGCGCCGCTCAGTGGCCAGCCGGTGCATGCGCAACGAAAAGGCTGGTCAGCAGGAGCAGGCCGCGTGGGCCGATCTCGTCGCGCCGGACCACCAGCCCGGCCGCCGCGCGACGCCCGGCGCCCCGACGTCGCAGGCCGGGGTCGCGACGTCGCAGGCCGGGGTCGCGACGTCGCAGGCCGGGATCGCGCGGCCCGGCTCAGCGCGGTGGCACGTCGTCGATCTGGACGAGGTTGCGACCGCGCAGCGTATAGAGGCGGCCGCGTTCGTCGGCGTTGAGGTGCGGCCCGCTGAACCAGCCGCCGTCGCTCCCGGCGATCACCGCGCTGGCGGCGAAGGTCCTGCGGTCGAAACGGAACACGGTGGTGTCGGACACGCCGTAGACGGCGCCCCGGTTGGTGACCAGGGCCGCGAATCCCGGGCAGATGCCGCTCAGGTCGGCGGTGTGCACAATCCGTCGGGTGCGCAGATCGACGACGAAGAACCCGCCCTGCCGCGCCAGCCCGTACAAGTGCCGCCCGAGAACGGCCAGGGCCGCGACGCCACGGGGCTGCTGGGGGTCCAGCCGCCACAGCTCCCTGCCGGTGACCGGGTCGCAGGCGACCAGGGTGCCGCGCGGCCCCTGACTGTAGGGGTTGTCGCCGCCCAGGTAGGCGACGCCGTCCTTGGCGGCGACCGCGCGTACCAGCTGGAGGTCGTCGATGGGGTTGACGTGGATGGCGGACCTGCCGGTCTTCGGGTGGTAGGTCCACAGGGAGCCGCCGCCCTCGGTGTCGGACTGCGCCCCGACCAGCAGCAGCCGGTGGACGTCGTCCCAGCAGACGTCCAGCGGCCGGTTCTGCTCGGCGGGGAAGCCGGCGACCTGACGGGGTGGTCCGCCGTCGGCCGGGTCGTACGCCCAGACGCCCTCCGCGCTGTACTGGCCGGTGTAGAGCACGCCGCCGAGCACTTCGGCGTCCTTCGCCTCGCCGGGAACGCGGAGGTTGACGACCTCACCGGTCCGCAGGTCGTGGCGGGCCAGGGCGCCGGTGCCGCCGAGGTAGACGTACCCGCCGCCGGCCGCGATCCCCATCCCGAGCTGCGGGTCGGCGGGAGCGCCCGCTTCGCCGAGGTCGGTGACCACGGACGTGCGGGCGGCGAGGTCGATCTCCGCGACGAAGCCGTAGCCCGAGACGACCGCCAGCCTGCCGTCCACGTGGTCGACGCCCCAGATCTCGCCGAGGTCAGGCCCGTCGAACTCGACCGCGGCGATCGTCTTCGACGTCGTCGAGTAGGCGTGCACGCCGGACTCGGTGGCGAAGTAGATGTGGTCGCCGTTCGCGGTGAACATCTTGACCGTCTTCCCGCTCGTGGGCAGCACGGTGTAGGAGGACAGGTCCGCCAGGTCCATGACGGCCAGTTTCGCGGGCTCGGTCGAGCCTGACGTGCCGACGACGAGGTGGTCGCCGATGACGGCCAGTTCGCGCAGGCTGGGGTCCTTCTCCAGCTCCGCCGGCACGACGGAGGTGAAGGTGCGCGCGCCGCGGTCGAAGGCGAACAGTGACGCCTTGCTCGCGCCGCCTCCGCCGGTCAGGACGCTGCCCGCGCCGAAGAACACCGTCGTCTCGGTGGCCACGACCGCTCTGGCCAGGGTGGCGTTCGGATCGGGCACCCCGAGGCCGGCCACCTGCCCGGTGGCGGGGTCGTACTCCCACAGCGCGGGCGCGGTGCCCGGCACGCCGCCGACGGCGTACACCTTGCCGTCCGGCGCCACCGAGAGGTCGCGGATGTCGCGGTCGCCGATCGTGCCGACCGCCTCGGCCGCCGTGCCCGTGGCTGTCAGGTCCCACCGGAACAGGTTCGGCGGGCCCGCCTTCTGCTGCAGGACACCGGCGTACAGGTACCGGCCGGACGGGTCGGCCGCCAGCGCCTGGACGGCGTAGCCGGCGCTGAGATCGGTGCGCGAGACCACCTTGCGCGTCGGCAGGTGGAAGCCGACCACCCTGGCCGGGTCGAGGTTGCGCGAGCCGATGTAGACGGTGTCGCCGACGAGCACGCCGCTCATCAGCGAGAACTGCACGATTCCCGGCCCCAGGTCGGTGATCTTCGTCCGGGACGGCGACGCGGCGCCTGCCGGTGCGGCCGTCGTGGTGACCGTCGCGGCGGCCAGGGCGGCGGCTCCGCCGAGCCGCAGCAGGTGGCGCCGGTCGAGGATGGGGGGTTCGTTCATGGGAGTTCCTTGTTCGGGGGTGTCATGCCGAGCGGTGCAGCAGGGCCGGGTTCACGGGATGGACGAACGGCCGGCCCTGGGTGAAGCGCTCCAGCTCGTCGAGGGCCGCCCGGGTCAGCCGCCGGAGCTCTCCCCCGAGGGAGCCGGCGATGTGCGGGGTGAGGAGCACGTTGGGCAGGCTGTACAGCGGGTGGCCGGCGGGCAGCGGCTCGGGGTCGGTCACGTCGATGACCGCGTGCAGGCGCCCGGACACCAGTTCGGCGGTGAGCGCGCCGAGGTCCACCAGGGAGCCGCGCGCGGTGTTGATCAGGGTGGCGCCGTCGCGCATGCGGGCCAGCCGGTCGCGGTTCAGCAGGTGGCGGGTCTCGGGCAGCTCGGGCGCGTGCAGGCTGACGATGTCGCTGCGCTCCAGCAGCTCCTCCAGCGGGACCAGCTCGGCACCCGCCGTATCGGCGTGCAGGTACGGATCCGCGACGAGGACGTCGAGGTCGAAGCGGCGCAGCAGGTCCATGACCCGGCGGCCGATGGCCGAGGCGCCCACGATGCCGACGGTGCGGCGGTAGTTGCCCAGGTCCGGGAAGACGGCCGTCCAGTCCAGGGCGGCCTGGTGGCGGCGGTAGAGGCCGGCGATCTGCGGGACCCGTTTGCCGGCGAAGAGGATGGCGGCGACCGTGTACTCGGCCACGGGGATCGCGTTTCCGGCCGCGCCCGAGGTGACCGCGATTCCCCGTTCCCAGCACGCGTCGGTGATGTGGTGCTTCACCGAGCCCGCCACATGGACGACCGCGCGCAGCGCGGGCGCCCGGTCGAGCACCCGGCGGTCGATCGGCGGGCAGCCCCAGGAGGTGATCAGGACCTCGACCTCCCGCAGCGGGACACCCGTGAAGTCCTGGACGACCACGGCAGGGTCCACCTTCACCAGCGACGTGAGCCGGGCCAGCTCCGCGGGGCCGAAGAGCGGATCCCGGTGGACGGGGTTCATGGCCAGCAGCGCGTGGATCATTTGACGGCTCCCGCGGTCATGCCCGCCTTCCAGTGGCGTTGCAGCAGCAGGAACGCGATGACGAGCGGGATCACGGCGACCAGCGAGCCGGTGATGGCCAGCAGGTAGTTCTCCGGGTGGCCCTGGTCGAAGGCGGCGGCGTTCCAGGTGAACAGGCCGAGGTTGACCGGGTAGAGCCGCTGGTCGGAGAGCATCACCAGGGGCAGGAAGAAGCTGTTCCAGATGTGGGTGAGCTGGAACAGGAAGATCGTGACGAAGCCGGGCCGCAACATCGGCAGGGCGATGCTCCGGAACGCCCGCCACTCGCTCGCGCCGTCCACCCGTACCGCCTCCAGGACCTCGGCGGGCACGTACGAGGCGCTGAACACCCGGGCGAGGTAGACCCCGAACGGGAAGACCAGCCCCGGCAGGAACGCCCCCCAGAAGGTGTTGACCAGCCCGATCCTGGCCGCCAGCAGGTAGAGCGGGAGCGCCGTCGCGGTGGCCGGGACCAGCACGCCGAGCAGGACGAAGCCGAACAGCTTCTCCTTCCAGGGCACGGCCAGCTTGTCGAAGGCGTAGCCGGCCAGCACGCACAGGAAGGCGGCCACGGCGGCTCCACCGACGGCGTAGAGCAGGGTGTTGCCCAGCCAGCGCAGGTAGATCCCGTCGGAGGCGGTCATCAGGTGCCGCAGGTTCGCCCAGAGCTGGAACCTGTTGCCGGGGGCGAACCCGTTGGTGCCGAACAGGTCGTCGATGTCCTTGGTGGCCGACATCAGCAGCCACAGCAGCGGCAGGAAGGTGTAGACGGTGGCGAGTGCCAGCGCGCCGTTGACCCCGGCGCGGGAGAGCAGGGCGGCGGGCATCGAGATGCGGCGGGGTTCGCTGCGGTCGAGAGCCAGGGTCATCGCGGCTTCCTCCCGGACGTGGCGCGGGTCACGACGAACGACAGGACGGCGCCGAGCAGCGCGATGAGCAGCGAGGCGGCGGCGGCCAGGCCGTAGTCGTGGCGGTCGAAGGCGGCGGTGAACGCGTACATGTTCGGCGTCCACGAGCTGCCGACGGTCGAGGCCGCCCGGTTCATGATCTTGGGCTCGGTGAAGAGCTGGATCGCGCCGATCACGGTGAACAGCGCCGCCATGACCACGGCGGCGCGGATCAGCGGGACCTTGATCGACAGCGCCGTGCGGATGCCGCCGGCGCCGTCCACGGTGGCGGCCTCGAGGACGTCCCGCGGCACGGCCTGCAGCGCCGCATAGAAGATGATCATGTTGTAGCCGATCCACTGCCAGGTCGCGATGTTGACCACCGACAGCAGCGCGTGGTCGGCCGAGAGGAAGTCCCACCGCAGCAGGTCGACGATCGGGCTGAGCCCGGGCGTGTAGAGGTAGACCCAGATGATCGCGGCGATCAGCCCGGGTACCGCGTGCGGCAGGAAGAGCGCGACCTGGAAGAAGCGCTTCATCCTGGCCAGCGCCGAGTCCAGGAGCAGGGCCAGGGCCAGCGCGCCGCCGATCATCAAAGGGATGTAGAGCAGGCAGTAGGCCGCGATGACGGCGAATCCGTCGCGGAAGGCCGCGTCCGACAGGGCCCGCACGTAGTTGTCCAGGCCCGCGAAGACCGTTTCCGCGCCGCCGAAGCCGAGCCCGGAGGCCTTCTCGGTGAACAGGCTCAGCCAGGCGGCGTAGCCCAGCGGCGCGATCGTGAGGGCGAGGAAGAGGAGCAGGAACGGGGCGACGAACAGGGTGGCCGTCGCCTGCCGGCGTCCGGTCACGGCGCCACGCTCAGCCCGCGGGCCTTCATGTCGGCCAGGGTCGCCGTCTCGGCGGTGGTGAGCGCGCCGGACAGCGGCGCGTCGTCCTTGACCTCGGCCAGGGAGTCGACGAGCGAGGTGAAGGTGGTGCCCATCGCCGGGCCCCAGGTCCAGCCGGGCACGATGGAGTCGTAGGCGGTGCGGCCGGTGGCGTAGACGTCCTGGCCGTCGAAGAAGCCGGTCGGGAAGGACTGCTTGACGACGTCCACCAGCGCGGGGTCGGCGGGGAACATGCTGCTGGTGCCGCTGGAGACCCAGGCCTTGATGCCCTCGGGGTCGGTGGTGATCCACTTGATGAACTCCGCCGCCTGCGCGGCGTGCTTGGCGCCCTTGGGGACGGCGTAGGCGGAGCCGCCGTACATGCCGGAGGCGGCCTTGCCGTCCCAGGTGGGCAGCGGGGCGACGGCCCACTTGCCCTTCTGGTCGGGAACGGTGGCCTGGAGGCCGCCGGCGCACCAGCTCGCGCACACGTAGGCGACGGTCTCCTCCGCCTTGACGCTCTGCCAGAACGCGTCGAGCAGCGCGGGGAGGGGACGGACGAGATCGTCCCTGACCAGGCCCTGCCAGTAGTCGGCGACCTTCTTCGAGGGCTCGTCGTCGAGGTTCACCTGCCAGGCGTCGCCCTGGGTGCCGAACCACCTGCCGCCCGCCTGCCAGGCCAGGGCGGTCAGCATGGAGGCGTCGTTGTTCCAGAACACGCCCGCGCGGGCCTTCGGGTCGGCCTTCTTCGTCTTCTCGGCGGCCTCGCGGTACTCCTCCCAGGTCGCGGGGACGTCGATCTCGTGCTGGTCGAAGAAGTCCTTGCGGTAGTAGAGCATCATCGGCCCGGTGTCGCGGGGCACGCCCCAGGTCTTGCCGCCGAGGTTGACCAGTTGCTGGACCTGCGGCGGGAACTTCTCCGCGACGACCGCGCCCACGCTCGCGGTCAGGTCCTCCAACTGGCCGGTGCCGGCGACCTCCGGCAGCCGCATGAACTCCACCTGCGCCACGTCCGGGACGGTGCCGGCTTTGACGGCGTTGGCCAGCTTGTTGTAGTACTCCGCCCCCGAGGGCACGGACTCCAGCTTGACCTTGAAGTCCTGGTGCGTCTCGTTGAACTTCTGGGTGACGACGTCTGAGGCCTTCACGGATGACCAGAAAGTGATTTCGTCCGTTGTCGCGGCCACCGAGCCGTCCGTGCCGCCACAGGCGGCGAGGAGGCAGAGCGAGACGATCGCCCCGGTCAGCCCCATCGACTTTCTGATCTTCATAGTGTGCGCTCCCTGCTGATGCGATTGAACGTAATCATTCGATTTCGATCGATAGCATGTCAATGCGAAGAGCGTCACAAAGAGGTCACGGAGAGGGCGTGCCCCGGCTCAGGCTCCGCAGGACGCGCGGACTCTCAGCTCGGGCCGGAGCAGCAGGTGCCGGAACGCGCCGTCAGGGTCGGCCACCCGCCTGGCCAGCAGCTCCACGGCCGCCGCGCCCACCGCGTGCTTGGGCGGGGCGACGGCGGTCAGCGGGATGGCGGCCATCGTCGCCACCTCGTCGTCGTAGGTGACGATCGCGATGTCCCGCGGCACGCTGACCCCACGGGCCATGAGCCTTCGGATGAGCTGCACGGCGTCGAGGTCGTTGTGCACCAGCGCGGCTCTCACGGACTCGGTCGCCACCAGGTCGGCGAACTGCTCGATCTGGGCGCTCATCCCCGCGGGGTCGTGCTCGGCGGAACCGATCAGCAGGCGGGGCTCGGCCGGCCGCATCCCGAACGCCGCCAGCGCCCTGGCATGGCCTTCGAGCAGCCATGGCGTGGTGAAACTCTCCTCGCGGGCCAGGAGCGCCACGTGCTCGTGGCCGAGGCCGGCCAGGTGCTTGACCGCGAGATAGGCGCCGAAGACGTGGTCGGAGGCGACCTGCTCCACGTTCCCCAGCTCGAAGCTCGCCCGCCGCTCGACCATCACGACGGGGATGTCGATGCTCTCCAGCCACCGGCCGGTCTCCGGAGAGGAGGCCAGGTCCATGCTCGGGGTCAGCAGGATCCCGTGCACGCCGTCGGCCAGGAGCTGCGCGGCCTCCTTCTGCTCCTGCCGCAGGTCGTAATGGGAGACGCCGAGGACCAGGCGGGCACCGTACTCGGCCGCCGCGGCCTGCGCCCCCTTGATCACTTCCGGGTAGTAGTAGGAGGTGTTCGGCACCACCATGCCGAAGACCAGCTGCTCGTCCTGCGGCGCGAGCTCCCTCGGCCCCGCCTCGGCGGGCGCCGCCTGCTCCGCCTCCGGCAGCAGGGTGGCGCCGCCGTGGACGCGCCTGAGCAGCCCGCGCCCGGCCAGCTCACGCACGTCGTGCCTGATGGTGACGCTGGAGACGCCCAGCTTCGCCGCAACCTCGCTCACCTTGATCGAGCCTTGCAGGCGCAACGCACGCAGGATCGCCTCGTGTCGCTCCTCGGTCAGCACACCCAGCCCTTTCGATCGTCCCTAGCGAAACCAGTATGGCGGAAGGACCTTGACACGCTTTCGAATGATATCGGATAGTCATCTGGCATTACCGCGATCGGCACGTGTGCTCGGTCGCCGACATGCCCAGGAGGGCAACCATGCACCATCGCATCAGGTGCGCTCGTCCCCTCTTCATCACGATTTCCTGCCTGATCGTCGTACTCGCGAGCGCCGCCGCGTCCGCGGACACGATCATGCGGGCGACGTACGAGAACGGCCGGACCGATTCCGGCTACGCGGGAATCGGCGCGAGCGGGTGCTGCGCCTACTCGCTGAACCCCGACGGCAACCTGCGCCGCACCGGAAACCTCTCCATCCGCTCCACCCTGAGGTACGGAGACCCCGAAGTCTCAGGCGGCCCGAGAGCCGAGAGCGACACCGTGAACCTCACGGCCGCCCGCTTCCAGCCAGGACAGACGACCTGGTACGGCTTCAGCCTCTACATCCCTTCGACGTGGCAGGACGACGCCACGGCCGAGGACATCGTCTTCCAGTGGCACCACACCAAGTCCTCGTGCGACGACCCGAACCGGTCGCCCGCCATGTTCCTCGAGGTTCTCCCGCCGAGCGCGACGGCCGCGAGCAGGTTCCGGCTGCGGGTCAACTCCGACCCGGTCCTGTGCGACCACCGCGACAACGCGGACGCCAACCTGACGAAGACCAGCTACGACCTGGTGGCGCTGACGAAGGGCGTCTGGCACGACTTCGTCCTCCAGGTGGACTGGAGTTACACCCGGACCGGCTCCATCACCGCCTGGCACCAGACCAGCAAGCTCCCCGGCTGGACCCAGGTCCTGAACGCCCAGAACGTGGCAAACACCTACAACAGCGGCACCGGCACGTTCGGCTATCTCAAGTGGGGCATCTACAAGCCCGCCTGGAGACAAGGGCCCACCGCCGTCACGGAACGCGTCGTGTGGCACGACAACGTCGCCGTGGCCCCTGACTCGTCCACGGGATTCCAGGACGCCGACCCGTCGGCATGACGCGCGGCCGGACACCATTCACTGAAGTCACTTCTGGAGACAGCCATGTCGCTCACCCGCCGAACCGTTCTCCGGGCGGCCCTGGCCGGCGCCTGCGCGGCGCCCCTTCCGGCAGGCGGCCCCTCACCCGCCGCAGCGGCCGTGGCCGCGACGACCGAAGTCCCCGACTCCGCGTTCTTCGGCGTGTGGAACGCCACGACCGGCACCTGGCGCACCGCTCCGGTGCTCGACTACGCGGCGTTCCCCGCGCTGGCGCCGGTGGCCGACGCCGCGCGTACCGGCGACTACACCGCGGCACGTGCGGCGCTGCTGCGGTACATGCGCACCCGGCCGCAGCGCACCCCGCCGCAGTGGGCCTACAACGGCGTCTACACCCCGGCGCTCGTCCCCCTGTTCCTCGACCACATCTGGACGCTGGGCAAGGGCGAGATCCACCACTCCACCCTGACCGTCGGAACGCACTGGACGGCGGTGGACGCCGACGTCACCGACGGGGTGAAATCCGCCGTGAGCACCGGCGGCGTGGGCTTCATGCTCATGGCCCGCCACAAGGAGCCGAGCACGGCCGAGTTCGCCGGCAGGCACGCCGCCGCGGACGCGCCGGAACTGACCCTGACCTACGCCGACGGCACCGTCCGCAAGCTGGCCGCGAGCCAGAGCTGTCACATCGCCGCCGGCCCGGACGCGGCCACCCCGTCCGGCTCCGCGCAGACCCTCCAGGTTCACGACGAGGGCGCCGGCCCGTTCACCGACGCGACCCGCAAGGCCTACCTCTGGTTCGACCTGACCGGCGTGGGCGCGCCGGAGACCGCGGCTCTCCGCCTGACCGGCCGCACCAGCGCCGGCCAGCAGCAGATCATGCTCTACCAGGTTCAGGTCGGCTTCGACGAGACGACCCGGTGCTGGAACAACACCGTCCAGAACACCTTCTCCTGGCAGGGCGATCCGAACGGCTTCGACTGGAGGAAGCCCACCGGCGCCAACGTCGACAACGAGTTCGGCTACCAGCTCCCCCGCTTCTACTTCGCCGGCCCGATCGCCGACGCCTACCGTACCGGGAAGGACGAGCGGATCGCGGCCGGGCTCATCTCCTTGATGACCGACTTCATCACCGACGCCAACGCCACCACCTCCTCGGCCGGCGCCGCGAGCTTCCCGCGCAACCTCGACGCGGCCTGGCGCCACCAGAACTGGTGCTACGCCTACGAGATCCTGCGCACCAGCCCATCGCTCACGGCCGACGCCAACATCTCGATGCTCAAAGCCATTCACACCGGCGGGCGGTACCTGACGAACACCACCTCCACCACCCCCAACTGGATGGTCACCATCAAGAGCTCGCTGCTCTACCTCGGCGTCTGCTTCCCCGAGTTCCTCGCCGCGCCCTCGTGGCGCGACGCGGCGCAGGCCTACCTGGCCCAGCAACTGGCCGGCGCGCTCTACCCCGACGGTGGCTACACCGAGGCTTCCTCCAGCTACGCGATGGGAGTCGCGCAGACCTTCGTCGCCACCGCGAGCGTCCTGGCCGCCAACGGCCATCCGGTCGGCACGGTCGCACCGCTGCGCAGCCTGGCCTGGTACCTGGCCGACCAGACCTACCCCAACGGGTACGACCCCGCCTACGGCGACTCCGGCTACACCGACCAGCGGCCCGCCCTGGCAGCCTTGGCCGACCTGCTCGACGACGACCGGTTGCGCCACGTCGCCACCGCAGGCGCCGCCGGAACCGCCCCCGGCCACACTTCCGTCACCTACCCCGACACCCGCGTCGTGGTGCAGCGCACCGGCTGGCGCGACACCGACTGGTACCTGCGCCTCAACGCCGACCGCGGCAACCACGGCCACCCCGACGAACTCGCCATCCAGCTCTACGCCCACGACCGGCCGCTGCTGCCCGCCATGGGCGCCTACTCCTACGCCGCCGACCCCACCGCCGACTGGCTCCGCACATCCACCCAGGCGCACAACACCGTCACCATCGACGGACGCGCCCAGAGCCCCACCGCCGCCGCGGCCGTCAGCAACCTCTCGCTGCCCTGGGCCGACCTCGCCGACGGCTTCACCGACGCGACCCCCGGCGTCCGCCACCGGCGCAGCGTCCTGTTCCTGCACGGCTTCGGCTGGCTGGTCACCGACACCCTCACGCCGGACGACCCCGGGCAGCACACCTACCAGCAGAACTGGCACCTGCTTCCCGACGCCGGCCCCGTCCTCGACGGCGGCATCGCCCGGACCCGCTTCACCGCGGGAACCCAGCTCACCATCATCCCCGCCGACCCGGCCGCGGTGACCGCCACCATCGAGGACGGCCACTACTCCCCCATCACCTACCAGGTGGCGCCCACCCGCTACGTGTCCTACTCCCTGACCGCGGCCGGCGCCAGAACGCTGAACACCCTCCTCCTGCCCACCCCGCCCGGCACCCGCACCAGGGCGAAACTGTCCGTCCAAACCTGCGACGACGGCGGACGCGCCCTCCGCCTGACCTCCTCGACCAGCAGACTGACCGGCTACCACTTCCAGGCGCCCGGCGACGGCGCCGCACGCCGCTTCGGACCGTACCTGTTCGACGGGTCCCTGGCCTACGTCGATCGCCACGCCGGCGTCCAGCGCATCCTGCTCACCGGCGGAACCCTCCTCCGGCAAGACAGGAGAACCCTGCTCGCCGCCGACGAAGCTCTGCCGACGACGCTGGCCGTACGGCTGGACCAGGTCAAGAGGACCGTCGAGATAGCCGGGCCTGCCGCCGAGGCCGGCGGTCGCCCTCTCCACCTGGCTGCTCCCTGGGCACGCACGGCCACCGTAGCCGGACAGGACGTTCCCATCACCCGGAAGGGCGGCCTGGTGACGATTCCGGCACTGCGCTGAAAGCGCCCCGACAACGGCGCTCCATCCCCGGCGACGCTCGAACGCCTGCACCTCGTTCCTCTCGCAGGGGTGATGGATCAGGGCGCATGGTCGGCGAGCCCGCGCTGGATCAGCCGAGTTGATCTGTTGACCTCGCGGGCCGCTGTCTACGCTCACACACATGGTCACAAGCCCGCCGCTTCCGGCGCTGTTTGTCATCAAGAGCAACCGGTCAACTCATCCGGTTCCATTCTCGTGAAGGGGGTCGCATTCATGCGTCCTGCCATTCCCGGACGGTTCTGGCCGCCCATGTCCCGGCACAAGGCCGCCATCAGCACAGTCTCCGCCGCAGTCGCGGCGCTCGCGGTCGTCCTGGTCCTCAGCACCGCCTCCTCGGCCGCGACCGGCTCGGACGCGGCCAGCGCTCAGGCCGTCACCCGCGGAGCCACCGTGTGTGCCGGGCCGATCAACGTCAGCCTCGGCAGCGGCGAGTTCCTGGCTGCCAACGGCTCCTCCTTCGACTCCAACACCGGCGCCGCCACCGCCGTCAACTGGACGGTGCGGCGCGGCGAGCTGATCAACGCCAACGGCGGCACGACCTTCTTCACCGCCGCCACCGTGATTCGCTCCGCCCGCACCGCCCAGTTCCAGGTCACGGTGCCGGCCGGAGATCCCAGCCTGCCCGGCTCCATCTGGGTCTGTGGCAGCGCCTCGCTCAACCAGCCCGCCCGCATGGAGATGACGCTGAACAAGGTCGGCGCCTGACCCCGAACCCACACCCTCGATGCCCTGCGGCGGAGCCTCGCTCAGCCGCGGGGCATCACCCGCTGCGCCAGCTCCTCATCGCCCGCAGCGGAGCGGTCCTGCCGACGTCAGCTCAGAACATGTCCAGGCGGGTTCAGAGGGCGGCCAGGAGCAGGATGAGCGGGAGGGAGATGACCGACGAGAGCGTCATGGCCAGCGAGTGGGTCTTGAACGTCCCGCGGGTGGACAGTCCCAGCATCGTCTGGAACATCCAGAAGAAGTTGCTGCTGACGTGCGGCAGGAACAGCGCTCCCGAGCCGGCCGCCAGTGCCACGAACACCATCGGGGTGTCCAGGGAGCCGGCCAGCGGGGCGAGGATGCCGGCCGCGGTGATGGCCGCCACCGAGATGGAGCCGAGCGCGATGTGCAGGACCGCGGCCACCAGCCACACGAGGATCAGCGGCGGCAGGATGCCGGCGCTGAACGCGCCGCCGAGGACGTCGGTGAGGCCGGAGCGTTCGATGACGGCGCCGAGGGAGCCGCTGATGCCGGACAGGATGAGGATCGGCCCGCACGACGCCAGCCCGCGTCCCAGGACGGCGTGGATCTCGTCGCGGGAGTGGCTGCGGCTGGTGAGCAGGTAGGAGGCGGTGGCGCCGGCGAACATGGCGATCACCGGGTCGGTCGCGAACGTGAGCACCGGGGACTCCCAGCCGAGGTTGCCTGCGAGCGCGCCCAGGGCGATGAGCAGCAGGGCGGCCACGACCGGCAGCAGGCAGAGCGTCAGGCTGGGCTGGGCCCGCTTGGTGATCCGTTCGCTCTCTCCTGCCACCATGACCTGGCGGGCCGTGCCTGTCGCCGGCGCGGCGGGCTCGGTGCCGGTGGCGTCCGGGATGGAGGGATCCGCGGCGTCGGGGACCTCGTCGAGGTCAGGGTTCCAGCGCAGCACGCGCGGCAGGAGGACGGCGAAGACCAGCATGGTCAGGACGGCCGTCGGGACGCCGACGATCAGCCCGTACCAGAACATCTGGCCGAGCGGCACCTTCAGCAGCCCGGCGATGGCCAGCGCCGCCACGCCCGGCACCACGAACACCAGGCCGGTCTCGATCCCGGCGGTCAGCGCGCCGCCCATCAGCGCCTTGCCGCGCGGTCCGAGGCGGGGGCCGAGCCGGCGCGCCAGCGGTGCGGTCAGCACGAGCAGCACGTCGGAGTAGATGGAGGTGAACAGCGAGCTCAGTGAGACCGCGAAGACGTACGGGATGGAGCGCGGCCCGAAGACGCGCAGCATCGCCTCGATGAGGCGGGGCAGCGCGTCGGTCAGTGTCAGCAGCGAGCCCAGCAGCACGCCGAACGTGACCAGCAACCCGATGTCGGTCATCACCTCGCCGAATCCCGCGGTGACGGCCTCGGTGGTGCCCTCGGCGCCGACACCCGTGGTCAGTCCGAGGAAGATCGTGCCGAACAGCAGCGCGATGACCGGTGGGATCTTCCAGACGGTGATGGTGACGATGATGCCCAGGATGGCGATCCCGGTCATCGTCAGCAGGAGGGTGTGGCTCACGATGGCGCTCCTTGGACGTGATGGTGCACCTCAGTGACGCAGATCACCGGCATACTCGTCCAAGACGGAGTATGTGGTTCTTCTATAGGCAGCGCCTATAGAGCGTGGTGTGGAGAGACAGGACGTGGACGCTCGCCAGCTGGCCTACTTCCTCGCCGTCGTCGATCACGGCGGTGTGCAGCGGGCGGCCGAGGAGCTGTTCGTGGCCCAGCCGTCCGTCTCGCAGGCGATCAAGAAGCTGGAGCGCGGGCTCGGCGCACCGCTCTTCCAGCGGCATGGACGGCACCTGGTGCTCACGGCGGCGGGCGAAGCCCTGGTCGGCCCGGCCCGGCAGGTGACGCGCTGGCTGGCCGCCGCCGCCGACAGCGTGGAGGCGGTGCGGCTGCTGCGTGCCGGGCGGCTGACCATCGCCTCCATGCCCAGCCAGGCCGTCAGCCCGCTGACCGAGCTGATCGCGGGATTCCGGCGGCGGTATCCGGGCGTCCAGGTGTCGGTGCGTGCCGCCGACCGCCCGGCCGACGTCGTCGCGGCCCTGCGGACGGGCGCCGCCGAGCTGGGGCTGATCGCCACGCTCGGCCCTCCCGATCCCGATCTCGAACTGGTGCACCACGTGGTGGACGTGCAGCCGTTCGTCCTGGTGGCGCTGAACGCCGCCGACCTGCCCGCCGGCACCGGCCCGGTGCGGCCCGAGCTGCTGGCCGACGCCCGGCTCATCGTCGGCCAGCCGGGCACCGGGATGCGCCGGGCCGCCGACCGGGTGCTCGCCACCGCGCCCGGCGCCCTGATCGCCATCGAGATGGAGCACCGCGAGGCGCTGCTCCCGCTGGTCCTCGCCGGGGTCGGCGTGGCCGTGGTGGCGGCGTCGTGGCGGCGGCTGGCCGAGCCGATGGGCCTGGTGGTACGGGACCTCGCCCTGGAGGAGGCCCTGCACGTGTCGCTGGCCCATCGCATCGAACCGGTCAGCACCCTGGCCCGCGCCTTCGTCGAGGCGGGCCTGGAGGACCGGCCCGCATAGCGAACGCCTATACGTCAGCCAGGATCCTCGTCTTGGACGGGCGGGGCCGCGGTCGGGCTCAATGGGTGGCATGAGGACCCATCGCATCGCCCTGATCCCGGGAGACGGCATCGGCGCCGAGGTGCTGCCCGCCGCCACCGCCGTGCTCCACGCCGCCGGACGGCGGCACGGCTTCACGCTCGCCTACGACAGCTTCGACTGGTCGTGCGAGCGTTACCTGCGTGAGGGCGCCATGATGCCCGCCGACGGGCTGGAGCGGATCAGGCACCACGACGCCATCCTGCTCGGCGCGGTCGGCTGGCCGGGCGTGCCGGATCACGTGTCGTTGTGGGGGCTGCTGATCCCGATCCGGCGGACGTTCCGCCAATACGTCAACCTGCGGCCGATCACGGTGCTCGACGGCGTGCCCGGCCCGCTGCGCACCGCCACGGCGGACGTCGACCTCGTCGTCGTGCGGGAGAACGTCGAAGGCGAGTACTCCGAGATCGGCGGACGGCTCAACCGGGGATTCCCGGAGGAGATGGCGGTGCAGGAGTCGGTGTTCACCCGGGCGGGCGTCACCCGGGTGGTGGACTACGCCTTCGACCTGGCCGCCCGGCGGCGCGGCGTGCTGACGTCCGCCACCAAGTCGAACGGCATCATCCACACCATGCCGTTCTGGGACGAGATCGTCGCCGAACGCGCCCGTCTCGGCGTGACCTGGAGCCAGGAGCACATCGACGCGCTCGCCGCGAAGCTCGTCCTGCATCCGGAGCGGTTCGACGTGATCGTCGCCTCCAACCTGTTCGGCGACATCCTGAGCGACCTCGCGGCGGCGGTGGCGGGCGGCATCGGCGTCGCCCCCGCGGCCAACCTCAACCCGGAGCGGGAGTTCCCGTCGATGTTCGAGCCGGTGCACGGCTCGGCGCCGGACATCGCGGGCACCGGCGTCGCCAATCCGGTCGGCGCGATCTGGTCGGCGGCCATGATGCTCGACCATCTCGGCCATCCCGAGGCGGGCGACGAGGTGCGCGCCGCCTTCCGCGCCGTGCTGGCCGGGACCGCGATCCGCACTCCGGACCTGGGTGGGCGGGCGACGACCGGGGAATTCACGCGCGAGGTCGTACAGCGGCTGGAACCAGCCGGTGGCTGAGACCGCGCGGACGACTAGTATGCTCCATATATTCAAATATTTAGATTGATGGGAGCAGCGATGTCGAAGGTGCTGATCGTGGGGGCCGGGGCGCTGGGGCAGGTGTTCGGGGCGTGGCTGGCGGCGGCCGGGGCGCAGGTCAGCTATCTGGTGCGGCCGGGCAGGGAAGGCTGGGAGGGGGCTTCGCTGTACCGGCTCAGGCGAGGGAGACCGCCGGTGAGCGAGCGCGTCGTGCCGCACCGGGTGATCAGCGAGCCGCCCGCCGAACCGTTCGACATGGTGTGGCTCTGCGTGGATTCGCCCGCGCTGCGGGGCGAGTGGACGGCTGCGCTGCGCGCGGCGACCGGCGCGGCGACGGTGGTCACCATCGGCCAGGACCCGGGCGATCTGAGCACCCTCGCCCGGGTCTGGCCACAGGAGCAGATCGTCCAGGTGACGCCGACGCTTCTCGCCTACCACGCGCCGCTGGAGCGGGAGGTGCCCGCGCCTGGCGTGGCGTACTGGATGCCGCCCGGCACGGCGATGGGCGTCACAGGAGAGCGCGCCCCGCAGGTCGTCGCCGCGCTCCGGGCCGGTGGCCAGCGGGCCAAGCGGGTGACGCGGGCCGGCGCCGGAGAGCTCACCGCCGCCCGCATGATCCCCTACATCGCCGGCCTGGAAGCCTCCGGCTGGCGCCTGCCCGCGTCGGGCGCGCGGCTGCGGGACGCCGGCGCGGCCGTCCATGAGGCCGTCGCCGTGGTGAGCGCTCAGCACGGGCTGCGCGCCGGCGTCTCCCCGCCGTCCTGGGCCGTGGGTCTGGCGTTGCGCGTGCTGCCCTGGCTGCTCCCCTTCGACCTGCGCGGCTACCTGAGGACGCATTTCACGAAGGTGAGCGCGCAGACCCGGCTGATGCTGGACGGCTGGATCGCCGAAGGCTCCGCCCGGAGGCTGCCGGTCGGCCGGCTGTCGGCCCTGCGCGACTCCTTGCCCGCGTGAGCGGCCCGATCGAGGCCCGCGACGTCCTGGCGCTGTTCGCGCGGACCCGGCCGCTTTTCACCGCCCTGGGCGACGAGCGCAGGCAGGAGATCGTCGTCTTCCTGCTGGAGTCCGCGGCGCCGCGCAGCGTCGGTGACATCGCCGCCCGCCTGGAGCTCTCCCAGCCCGCCACCTCCCACCATCTCAAGATCCTGCGCGACGCGGGGCTGCTGACCGTGCGGCGCAGCGGCACCCTGCGCCTGTACGACCTCAACGCCGACGCCTACCCGGACCTCCTGACCCCGATCCACGACCTCGTCACACTGATCATCTCCTGCGCCTCCGGCCCGGGTGAGCAGTAGCGGGGTTCAGCCGCGGCTGACGGCCCCGATCCCCTCCCGCACCTGGGCCGGCGAGGTACGCCAGGGGGTGCCGTGGCCGGGAAGCACCCAGGACGCGGACAGTCCGGCGATGCGGCCGAGGGAGGAGAGCGCTTCGGCCGGGTCGTCGGTGAAAGGCGCCGGCTGGGGCCCGTACGCCCGGTGAGGACGTGCCGCGCGGTCAGGGCGTCACCGACGAAGACCGCGTCGGCGATCTCGGTTTACTTCCTGCACATAGCGGGTGCGCAGGCCGTTCTTGCGAAGGGAGTAACCGAAGAACCCGAGCGTCGGGCCGAGCCGCAGGGGGCCGAGCGCGGTCTTGGGCTTCTCTCCCGTGCGGGCGCGGGAGCCTGCTCATCCGAGGCGAGCCGGGGATCGGCAAGTCCGCGCTGCTCGGCCTGGCCGCCGAGCTGGCGGGAGGCATGCGGCACCTGCGCGGCACCGGCGTCGAGACCGAGGGCGGAACGCGCCCGCGCTGAGCTGCGCGCGGCCGGGGAGACGGTCACCGCGGGCGCTCCCGACCTGATCACCCTGCTCTCCCCGCAGGAGCTGCAGGTGGTACGGCTGGCCGCCACGGGAGCCACCAACCGGAAGATCGCCGCCCAGCTGTTCATCAGCCCCAGAACCGTCAGCCACCACCTGTACCGCGCCTTTCCCAAGCTCGGCGTGACCACCCGGACCGAGCTCGCCCATCTCGACCTCAGTCCGCTGGGGTGATCGGGGTCACTGGCCGTCCGGGGCCGGTCAGCCGCCTTCCTGGCCGCTGCGGGCGTCCGGTGCGGGGTCGGCGTCCCCGTTCGCTTCGCTGCTGCCCGGCTCGATGATCCCGGTGGCGCGGCGGCCGGCGGCCGAGGGGGCGCTGAGCTGCGGGTCCTCCGGTTGCGGACGGTCGAAGGTGGGGCGGGCCTCCTTCCAGTGGCCGCGGGTGAAGTCGGGCACCTTGACCGGGCGCAGGCGGCCGGACCTCAGCGACTCGTGGCTGAGCGGGATCACGGAGCACCACGCCGCCGAGTCGTAGACGTCGATGTCGGGCGTCATGCCGAGCCGCATCAGCTGCACGAGGCGGAAGATGGAGACGAAGTCGCCGCCGCCGTGCCCGCCGTACTGGTCGGCCAGCCTTTCCAGCAGCGGCCATAACCAGTGGTCGTACTGCTGGCGGATGGCGGTGTAGGCGCTGCCGGTCCGCCAGGTGTGGTCGTCGTGGCCGAGCGATTCGAGGTAGACCCGGGCGTTGTCGAGCTCGATCGACCCGCGCGTGCCGGTGAGCGTGGTCTCCCTGGTGTACGGGTGCGGGGAGTTCACGTCGTGCTCGACCCGGATGAACCGGCCGCGGGCGGTGGTGACGAAGCAGGTGTGCCGGTCGCCCGAGATGTACGGCTTGTCCTGCCAGGACGAGTGGTCCGGGGTCACCCGCGGGTCCTCCTCGCGGAACAGGGCCAGTGCCTTGGGCAGGGAGGCCACGGCGACCAGCTCGTCGAAGCGGTCCCCGCGGTTGATGCCCATGGCGGCCGAGACCGGTCCCAGGCCGTGCATCGGGTAGTGCAGGGCGTTCATCCGGGTCTGCCAGCGCCGCCGCCAGTACTCGGGGTGGTAGGCGCCGCCGAACAGGTACGGCCAGCGCAGGTCGTGGACGTAGCCGCCGGAACCGTGCTGCAGATCGCCGAAGAGCCCCGCCTGGACCATGTTGAACATCTGCAGCTCGGGACGGAAGTAGTTGACGTTCTCCAGGAGCATGCAGTGCTTGCGGGTCCGCTCGGACGTGCGCACCAGGCTCCAGATCTCGTCCAGGTGCGGGGAGATCGGCAGCTCGACGGCCACGTGCTTGCCGTGCTCCATGGCCGCCGCGGCCTGCGGGTAGTGCCACTCCCACGGGGTGGCGACGTAGATCAGGTCGATGTCGTCGCGCTGGACGAGCTTGAGGAAGTCCTGCTCGCCCGCGGAGTAGCCGACCGGCTCGACGTCCTGGAAGCCCTGCTGCATGATGCGGGCGATGGTGCGGCTGACCCGTTCCGGGCGGATGTCGCACACGGCGGTGACGGTGGAGACGGCGCCCCAGCGCACGTCCTGGCTCCCGCCCCGGTTGCCGAGGCCGATGAGCCCGACCCGGACGTTCTCGAAACCCTCGAACGGCACGTTCACCATGCTGCGCTCGCCCTGGGCGCGCGGCGGCTCCCAGGCGGCCGAGGCGTGGGCGACGCCCGTGGCGGCGCCGAGCGAGATGCCGGACCTCAGCAGGTCGCGGCGTGAGGGGGCGTAGCGGCGCGGAGAGGCCATAGCGATCACTCCCTGGTCGTGGACGGTGATGGTGCTTGGCGCTTTCCCCCCGGTAGTGCGCAGTATCGATCGTCCGCTGTCAGGGGGCAAGGGAGGCGCCGCGGCACGGGAGGATCGCCGATCCTCCGTTGCCGCAGCCGAATTCTGCTCCGCAAGCGCTGGCCATGCCGCTGACCTCCTGTCTCCTCTGGCAAGTGGGATGGTGCGGGGATGGGGGAAGCGGGGCACCGGACTGGCGCCTTGCCGCAACGGGGATACTAGGCTTTTCCTGGAGTCGCAGGAGGCGAGCGTTACGGGCTCGGGTTTGGGGTGCGGCTTGACCGCTCCCCCATGATCGCCGCCTCGGCGCTCGGTCGTCCGGGGCCGCCCTCAGCAGGGCGTTGATCGAGCGCAGATTGACGGGATGGCTCCCGTCGTTGTCCGGGCTGGTGATGCGGGCGCTGTGCGGAGCGTTGTCGGCGAAGGCTATCTCCAGGAGCCAGGATCGGCGGCGCAGGGTGAGCACGGGACCGGTTGCGGTGTCGACGGTCCAGCCGTGCCGCCGCGCGCGGCGTGTCAGCGCGTCCGGGTGCATGAGGTCGTCTTTCGCGAGAGGGCGGCCGGAAGAGTCCTGGTTGGTGAGGGCCCGGGCTGAGACGGTGGGCTACCCGCTTCCGGCAGCGAGCCGTCAGCGGCACGACAAAGCGCCCCGCAACCGGCCGGTTGCGGGGGGGCGCCGGGCGTGTCGCAGGCTGCGAAGCCGGAACGGGGGACCTCGTCCTGGCCCGGGTGCCGCGCCGCCCTCTCTCCGGCGTTGCCGTGTCCGCGGGCTGGGGATGTGCCGCGGCAACATCGCCGACAGCCACGTGGTCGCGCCGGGCACGACGCACCAGCCGGATCACGACGGCGCAGACCCGGCGCCATTCCCCGCCGTGATACCAGCAGCAGCCGCGCCCGCCACGGCGAGGTCGGAGCTGGCGGGTCAGGCGGCGGGCCCAGCCGATCCCCACGGGCATGGCGACGTGCACGAGGCCGCCGACGTCGGCTGGGAGCTGGACGCGCTGAACGCCCCGGCCTGCCCCGAGGGCGGCATCCGACTGTCGGTGCACGCCGGGTGCCGCGACACGTCCTACGTCAACGGTCAGCACAAGGGCCAGGCCCTGCTGGACGCCGGCGTACGCCGCACCCTCGTCGTCGACTGGGTCACGCTGCCGCCGAAGGGAGGCTGATCACCGTGGGAGGGAACCGAAGCCCGATCCCGGTGCAGGGGATGTCGAGGCGACGCTGGTGGTGGGTGCGGATCAGCACACCGTCGGCGCCCCTGCGTTTCGTCTACTTGCCGCCGGCCGGGCTGCGCGAAATCTACGTCTACGACCGCGGCGCCCGCGCCGTTCTTCGGCTGGAACGTGTTTCAGAGCGGGGCCACGATCGACGGGGACTGGCGGTCCCTGGTGTACCGGCCCTACCAGTACGGCAGTTTCAGCAACTTCGCGGCGCTCGGCATGCCCGCCCGACGCCGCCGGACGCGCGGGGGTGGGCGCATGCCGGCGTCACGGAATCAGGCAGATGCCGATGTTGGGAATTTGGAAGGTGCACGCGGCCACCTGGGGTGCGGTGGGCGCAGCCATGGCGGGGGCGGCTGCTGCGCTTCCCAACAGCAGGATGCTGAAGATGGCGGCGGTCATGGCGTGTCGTAGGCGACGCATTGTGAATCACTCCTCTGGTGAGAACACTGTTCTGTATGTGATTTCCACCCCCATGACTGCAGAACGTAACGATTGGCAACACTGAGCTATTACGGCAGGTTACAGCTCTATATCGCGCTACATGCCTTGGCTGCGAGCCGCGACGGAGGTGAAGGGAACCTGCAGGGCCCGGACGGCGCCATCGAGAGCCATAGGAGGTCCAGGCCGTCTGGGACGGCTACTCGACCACCGTCGCGTGAGAAGGCCTTGCGATGTTTGCCGTCAGGGAGTCATCGACCTGACGCGGCAGGTCTCTCCACCTGCGCGGCACGTGGCAGCCGCATCGTGGAGGCAAGCTGTTCAACGAAGGTCCGGGATGCGTTCGCCATCCTTCGCCGGCCGCTGGGTCAGCGATGAAGCAGGCCACGCTACGTCGTCGACCGCGAGCCACGGCGCGGCGGCCAGGGCCGTGGGCGTGAGCCCGGCGAAGCTCGCAACCTCCCGGTGCAGGTGGGATTGGTCGACGTAACCGCTCTCGGCGGCGACGCGGGCGGCGGCGTGACCCGCCGCGAGCAGGTGGGCGGCGTGGTCGAAGCGCACCAGCCGGGCGGCGCGTTTGGGGGTGACGCCGAGCTGGGACCCGAAACGGGACCACAGGCGCTTGCGGCTCCAGCCGACCTCGTCCGCCAGGCCGTCGACCCGCACCCGCCCCCTGCTGGTGAACGTCCGCCGCCAGGCGTGGGCGACCTCGGGGTCGACCGGCGGGTGGGCGCCCAGCCGCCGGCCCAGGATGTCCGCCGCGATCGCGAAGCGTTCGTCCCACGACGCGGCGGCGCGCAGCCTGTCCTCGGCCTGCCCGGCGTCGCGGCCCCAGACGTCCTCAAGGGCTGCCACCGTCCCGGTGAGCTCGGCCGATGCGCCGAACAACGTGGCCGCCGCGACCGGCTCCAGCCGGATCTGGAGCAGCTCGCCGACTCCCCAGCCAGTCGCCCGGAGGTCGCCGGGCAGGAGCCCGACGACGACACTGCCGTGCTCGTGCCGGCCACGGGTTTCGTAGGCGACGCCAGCTCCCTCGCTCAGATCGACGAGCAGGGTGACGGACGGGTACGCGACCATGGAGATGTCCACCAAGGCCGGGGCACGGTGGCGGAACCCGGCCATGCTGACCCCCGGCAGCCCAACCGACGGGCGCGGGACCGCGACGTCCACCCATGCCCGGTCAGGTGACGTCCCCGTCGGCAACACCTGGCCAGTCTAGGCATCAGGCATTACGGTGGTCGACGGCCCCGTTGCCGTGAAGCTCAGCAGCAGCTCGCCGACCGTCTCGGGCGCTTCCAGCATGGGCAGGTGCCCGACGCCGGGCAGCAGCTCGACCCGGGCGTCCGGCACCGCGTCGTAACGGTGCGCCGACGACGGCTCCCAGCGGGGATCCGCGACACCGAAGATCACCTGCACGGGAAGGCCGAGGGCGGCCAGACGCTCGGGGACGCTCCGCTCGGCGATGTAGGCGGTGTTGCGGCGCAGCACCGTCCGCATCACGCGGTAGGTGATGTTCCGTACGTCGGCGACCACGTCGTCCGGGAGGTTCACCGGGCGAGCGGCCGTCGCGCTGATCCCCTTGCGGATCATCGCATCCGAACGCCTCGGCCACAGCAGCGGGCCCAACGGCGGGGCCAGCAGGGCCCGCAGGATGAACGGCTGCCGCAGGAGCGCATCCGGACTCGGGCCGCTACTGATCAACGCAAGCGAACCGACGAGGTCGGGACGCTGCTCGGCAAGCGCGGTGGCGACGTAGCCGCCGCTGGAGTGCCCGGCCACGGCGACGTGACGAAGGCCGAGGTCGTCCAGCAGCGCCGCCACCTGGCCCGCCTGCGCGGGCACGTCATACGACGGCGCGGGCGGGGACTGGCCGCAACCCGGCAGGTCGACGCGGATGACGTGATGATGGCCGGCCAGCAGCGGGACCACCGGACCCCAGAAACCGCCCGAGGCCCCCGACCCGTGGATGAGCAGCAACGGCGGCGCCTGCCGCGGGCCGTCATGAACGACGTGCATCCCATGCGAGTGCTCAGTGTCGTATTCACTCATAGGGAGACTGTGCACGGCCGGCCGGCCGCCCGTCTTGGACAAATGTTCCTGCGGAGTCGAACCCGGGCGGTCGTCACCATGACGGCTGTACCAAGGCCGGAACAGGGGTCTGGCAGGCTCATTTCCGGGCGGCGGGAGCCATGGAGATGTTCCAGAAGCCGACGTAGCGGTCGCCGCGGTCGAGCAGTTCGTCGTGGGCGGCGACTTGCCGGAGTCGGTTGCGGGGCCCGGTGCTCGATCAGCGAGGATCAGAACGCCACTTCGGGAAACTGGCCCGCCAGCCGCCGGAACAACTCCTCGTAGCGCTCGATCGCCTGCTGGGGCAGCTCTTCATGGTTTTGCCGTGAGAGTTGACGGCGGTTGTTCGTCGGTGTCCTGTGACATCGAACCCTTGATTTGTGACAACGAAGGTTGAGTGGTCAGCGCGTCGTCTGGTTGTGGACATAGAGCCTGATCCGGCCGTAGGAGGAGGTGCTGGACCGGATCGATGGCCGAGGGGCGGCGGGGTAAGGGCTTGCGGGCCGGAGGCTCGGGGTTGGTGAGGGCGGTTTTGACCGTGCGCTCGGTGACGTGATGGCGCCTGGCGAGGGCGCGCATGGACAGGTTCTCGGTCTCGGCATCGGCCCTTCTCGAACGGCGAGCCCTTGTGCGCGGGCTGGACGTCGATCTCCAGGAACCGGCAAGACCTTGCCGTGATCGCAGACGATCATCTCGGGCACGATGTCCGGCCAGGCGGCCGCGTACTCCAACCGCTCATCCAGGCTGAGCAGCCGGCGATGAGGCAGTACCGAGCGCGCCATGCGCAACGCCTGTACGGCCGGACGGGGGCCAGGGCGTCGCCGAGCAAGACCGCCGCCGCCTGGCCCACGGGATGGACCATCCGCTGGGGCGGGTCGATGTCCAGGACCGGGGCGGCGTGCCACTCCCTGGTCGCGCTGATCATCGCGACGGCCGAGGGTGGCAGCAGCCGCTCCGCCTCGGACAGGACGACGGTGCGGGCGGACCAGCCGATCTGGTGCGGCAGGACGTAGGTGCGGTGGGTGGGGTCGTAGCCGATCAGGTAGCGGAAGCATGCGGCGGTCATGTTGAGGTAGAAGGTCCAGTCGACGCCGATGGTGCCGTCCTTGCGCAGGACGGGGAAGATGTTGAACTGGCTGCTGCCCGGCTCGTAGCGGGTGAAGGCGCACAGGTCCGGCCGGTGCTCGAAGAGTTGGCCGCGCCAGGCGACGTAGCGGCGTAGTTCAGGGGCCAGGTGGGGTCGAGCAGGCGGCGTCCGATGGAGCGGCGTCCGTCGGCGAAGACCACCAGGTCGGCGGTGCCGTCGGCGGCGGCGCGGAGGGGGCGGACGCGGTGGCCGGGGTGCAGCCATCCTTCGGGGAGCCGGTTGAGCAGGGCGGTCGCCGCCGTGCTGACCGCCGCCCGCGTTACGCATCCCGAACGGTTCGCCAGCGGCGGCCCGCCCACCCCGCCCGACCCGCCCGACCCGCCTGGATCAACAAGCCCAAGACCAACCAGCCGATGGACGACGCCACAGAGAAGACGACACAGAATTAGCCCAGCTCAACGGCCTTGATGCCCTCGCCTCGCAGAGCGTGATGGGCCTGCGATGGCAGCGTAGGCTGAGGCATGCTTGACGACCGTCGCGTCACAGCGGCCATGCAGAAGCTTGAGGAAACGCTGCTGGAGTTGCGGAACGCCCCGGACGACATCGACGCCGTGAAGAGGGCAACAGCGAAGGTCCGGAGCGCGGCGTTCAGGCTGGACGAGGATGTCAAGACGTTGCGGGCACGGCGGCGTAGACGGACTGGGCCGGAAAGTGCATGACCTCGACAAGATCGGCGAAATTGTCGACGTGTCTGGCGATGCCACGGAACTGGCTCCCAGTTCCCCCTCGTGCATCCAGATCGGGCGCTGGTGTCGGCTGTGGTCAGGCCGGCGAGTGGACGGCGGAGCTGGGCGCGAGATGGCGGCGACGGCACACGCCGGAGGCGATCACCCGCGCCGTCGACGCGGGGCAGAGCTGGTCGCCGACGTCCGAGACGCCTGCGGCGGCTGAAGCGGGCGGCGGCGGTCAGGCCGGGCACTCCGGCGGCAGTTTGAGCATGGGGAACTCCAGCCGCAGTGAAGCGTCCGCGGGAAGGACGATCGCGCGGGCCCACGGGTCGCTCGCCCAGCAGGCCGGCAGCAGGAAGTAGCGCTGGTTGGAGTGCAGCAGCAAGTGCAGGCCGCGGTACCGATAGCGGTACATCGCGCCGGGGTCCGGCAGCGCGGTCTCCTCGATCCCGGGGCTCTCCAGATGCAGCCGCCGCGCCGAGTACACCACCGTGCTGGGCAGCGCTCCCGGATCGGAGCGGTACGCGGCGGCCGCCTTCATACCCGCCTGCTGCGCGAGCTCGCTGACCGTCCACAGCAGCAGCACCAGGAGGAGCACCACGCACAGGACGCGCTGGAGCACCTGGTCGCCGGTGGAGACGACGCGCCGCTCACTGACCCTCTGATACAGGGAGAGGCCGTAAACGAGCACGAAGACGCCGAGCCCCAGGCTGATGGGCACGGCGTAGGACGGCAGGCGCAAGCGTCCGTTCATGGCCGCCAGTCCCACGACGACGCCCGCCAGCCCGAGCACGGCCAAGACCGCGATCACCCGCTTCACGGCGGTACAGTGCCTGTCCGCGCACCGGATCACCCACCTGTGCGCCAGCGGCGCGATCAGGGCCAGCACCAGGAGCACGATCAGTGGTTCCACCGTCAGGGTGACGCTGCGCAGCACGTAGTCCTGAAAGGACAGGCCCAGCAAGCTGTGGTCCAGGCCGAGTTGCCCGTACATGGTGTTGGCGCGTACGGCCCCGAAGTACATCAGGATCGCCGCGATGAAGGTGGTCGGCGTCACGACGTGCGCCAGGACGGCCCACGCGCGGGTGAGGTCCTGGCCGGTGCCGCCGCCTTCATCCGAGGGCGCGCTCACGACTCGGCGGGGGCCGGGCCGCCGTCCTCCTGCGGGGTGGAGCCGTCTTGCCCGGGCGTCTCGGCCGGGCCGCCGGTGTCCGTCGGGCCGGGCTCGGACTCCGTGGGCTCCACGGGCTCTTCCGAGGAGTACTCGTCGTTCGTGGGGGACTCTTCGCCGGAGGGCGTTCCTCCGCCCGGCGAGGACTCCGTCGTGGTGGGCGGCGACGTGACGGTCGCGCACTCCGGCAGGGTGTCGGGATCGGACGCCACCGAGCACGCATCGCTCAGGAATTCCTTGGGGATGCCGCCGAGCTCCCCGAGATCGGCCCACGCCTCCTTGGCGCTCTCGGTGTCGCCCAAGGCGAGGGCGCTGGTCAGTTTCGATTCGTTGAGCATCCGCAACATCGCCGGGCGCATCGGCGCGGGAATGTCTTCGGCCTGCCGCTCCGCCTCACGGACCGTGCCGCTCGCCTGCCGCCACTGCCGCTGGTTGGCCTCCGCCGCGGCTTTGCACACCTTCGCGACCGCCTTCGCGCCGTCGGTGCCGCCGCCTGAGGCCACCTGGCCCATCTTCTGCGCCGTACCCGCGAAGTCGCCCTCCTTCAGCATCTTCTTGCAGTCCAACCCCACCTGGGCCGCGGCTTCGGGCAGGTCCCCGCTGCCTTCGGTCGGCAGCTCGTCGTCCGCGGTGATGACCGGCCCTGGCTGGGTCTGCCGGGGCGCGCCGGGGCCCGCCTGCCCCGCCCCGCCCTGGCCGTCCGCGCAGCTGCCCGTGAGTAGTGCGGCGGCGGCGATCACCGTCGCCGCGGCCGGCCAGGTCGTCTTCACCGTTCTCCCTTGAGAGCTCGCCGGTATCAGAGCAGGTCGTACCGCGCCGGAGCGGGACCCACGCCCGCGGAACGCGCCGATCATCAATTCCTGGCGAATCCTTGATGCGGAACATCAGATGTCATGGCCGCGTAGTCTGCTGGTCGGCGCGGGGTTGGCGCTGTTGCTGGCGGTGTTCGCCGCTGTCGCGCTGTGATCGGCCTTCGCTTCCCGTGGCGGTGTCCGGCGGGCCGCCGCCCGAACCCTCGACCTCCTGCTGAGATTGGTTCCTTGGTATATGCCGCGGCGCTAGAGCCTGTACGGAGTTCGTATCTTCACGTTGGTCGTAGACTGCGGACCCACAAGACGGCTCCCCGGAGATGAAGACCGGCCAGGTAACTGTCGGGGGTCTTGTCGAACCGGAAGGCCAGCCCGCGCCACTCCTTGATCCGATTGACGTCCCCGCTTCGAGCAGCGGGTGGACGGGCATGCCACCGGCGCCCGTTTCGCCACCTGCTGGTGGGACGCGCCTGGGTCCAGGCCAGGCGAGACATGGCGTCGCGTTCCCCGGTGACCGTTCTTTCCTCAGGACCTGGACGAGATGATACTGCGCCTATGGAGACCAGCCGCCCGCTCGCCGCCGTCCCGTTCGCCCCGGGTCACGTGCCGGTGCTGGGGAACCTGCCGGCCTTCGGCAGGCGGCCGCTGGCGTTCCTGGCGGGACTGCGGCTGGCGGGAGACGTGGTACGGATCGGTCTGGGGACGCGCGAGTTCGTGTACTTCAGCGATCCTGCCGCGGTCCACGACGTGCTCGTGAACCAGGCGGAGTCCTTCGCCAACGACGCCTTCCTCGACCGCATCGGACCGCTGATCCAGGACGAGGCGCTGCTCGTCCTGCCGTACGAGCGGCATCTGCCGTACCGAAGGAGGCTCAACGCGCAGTTCCGGCACGCCCGCGTCCCCGAGATGGCGGCTCGCGCGGCGGAGAACGCGCGGGAGCTGGCCGGCGGCTGGCCCGAGGGCCGGCCGTTCCGGCTGGACCTGGCGCTCCTGCGGCTGTCCGCGGCGAACTCGTGCAGCGCGCTCCTGGGACGGCGGCTGCCGGACGCGGAGGAGGAGGCGGTGGCGCGCTCGGCCATGACCATCGGCGCGCTGCTGACGGCCCGGGCCATGCTCCCCGCCTGGCTGAGCCGGCTGCCCCTTCCTGCCAACCGGCGCTTCGTGCGGGCATGCGAGCTGCTCCGGTCGGTGGCGCGCGGGCACGCGGCGGAGGACTCCTTGCTGCGCTGGCTGGACGCCACCCTGCACGACCCAGCCGACGGCTCTGCGGGCGCCGAGCAGCTCACGGACGAGCGGCTCACCGGGGACGCGGCGACGGTGCTCTTCGGCGGGATCGAGACCGTCTCCAGCGCGATGGCGTGGTTCTTCTGGGAGCTGTCGCAGGCTCCTGAGCTGGCGGGGCAGGTCTGGGACGAGGTCGCCTCCGTCACAGGCGGCCACCAGGTGAGCGGCGGACATCGAAGCGGTTTCCGCCTGCTGGAGGCCGCGTTGTGGGAGACGCTGCGGCTGCATCCGGGCATCGTCTTCACCCGCCGGGCCGAGCGTGAGGTGACCGTCGGCGGCGTGCGGCTGCCGGCCGGGACGGAGCTGCTCGTGAGCCCGTACGCGATGCACCGGGATCCGGCCCTGTTCCCCCGTCCGGACGAGTTCGACCCGCGGCGCTGGCTCGGACGGACGGCCTCTGCCGGGCACGCCTTCCTGCCCTTCGGCGCCGGGCACCGCAAATGCCTCGGCGACAACCAGGCGATGGCACAGATGACGATGTCCCTGGCGGTGATCGGGTCGTCGTGGCGGGTGGAGGTGAGGGAGCCGGGGCAGGTGAGCGAGGTGGTGGCGGCGACGACCCGGCCCGACCGGCTGGAGGCGGTGGCGTGCCGCCGCTAGTCAGACGGCGCTCGGGGCGACGTCGGGACGAACGTCGAGGGGTGCGAGCTCCGCCGTACGACTCGGGGCCTCGAATAACTGCCGGACTCCGCTCAGCTCTTCCGCTCACGGCCATGTTGTCGTCGCATCTGAGGGGACGGCCCGGAGTGGACTCTGGCCGAGGCTTGGGCTTGGACATCCGAGAACCCGGATAGTCCTCCTGGTATGGACCGGCCAGGGCGCATTGACACCCATCAGCACATCGTGCCGCCGTTCTACGCGTCCTGGCTGAGTGATCAGGACATCACGGCCGGCGGCCTGCCGATTCCGGGCTGGAGCCGGGATGACGCCTTGGCCGTGATGGACGGCAACGGCATCACCACCGCGATCGTGTCCGTCTCCACCCCGGGTGTGTACGTGGGCGACGGAACCGCGGCACGCGCCATGGCACAGAGGGTCAACGAGTTCACCGCCGAGGTCGTCAAGGACCGGCCGGACCGTTTCGGCTTCTTCGCCACGCTGACACTGCCGGACGTACCGGGCGCGATCGCCGAGGCCGAGCACGCCTTCGAGGTGCTGGGCGCGGACGGCCCCAGCACTCTTCCGGCTCCGCCGCTGCCGGGCATACCGCCCTACGCGGCCGATTTCCTGCTGGACACGACCCGGGCCGCGATCAACCTGGTGCGCGGCGCGGTGTTCGACCGGCACCCGAACCTGAAGATCATCCTCAGTCATGCCGGTGGCTTCCTGCCCTATGCCGCAGAGCGCATCGCCACCTCGTTCGAGATGAGCCGGTTCGAAGGCCTGATGGCCGATCTTGGCCGGTTCTTCTTCGACACGGCGTTGTCGGCCAGTCCGAGCGCCCTGCCGACGCTCCTGCAGTTCGCCGACCCCACCCGGATCACGTTCGGCAGTGACTGGCCGTATGCCTCGGCTGAGACAGCGGCGCACTTCACTACGAACCTGACGGCCTACCCGCTGGAGGAAGGGCTGCGCACAGCCATCGACCGCGGCAACGCCGAGGCGCTGTTTCCGCGGCTCGCCGGCCGCTCAGGTCGGTGACGCCTCCCGGCGCGGTGCGCTGGGAGGCGTCTGTCACGCCGGCAGGGTCGCGGCCCACTCGGTGAGGGTCTTGGTGAACAGCTGCGGGTCCTGGCCGTGCATCGAGTGGCCCATCTGCGGGAACGACAGGTAGTCGATGCGGCTGCCGGTGGCGGCGACGAGTTGCTGGACGCGGGCCGCCTGCAGGTCGGACAGGGCGCCCATGAGCTGGCCGGTCTTCTCGTCGACCATGCGGAAGTGGTGGGTGAACAGGACCGGGGTCTTGACGGCGGTCAGCATGCGGGCGTGGTCACAGCTGGCGGCCACGGTGCCGGTCCAGAAGGCGCGGGCCCATTCGGGGTCGTACTCCTTGAGGTTCTGCGGTGGTTCGTCGGTGTCGGGGATCAGACCGATCATCCAGGCCGGCAACTCGGTGGGGGCGGCGGCGCGCATGCCGTCCCAGTCGCCGATGCTCCACTGATCGCCCAGGTATTTGCCCCACAGGGCGAACATCGGGCCGACGCCCTGGCGCAGCGACTGGCCGCAGGAGGTGTCGACCTCGGAGTGGAACAGGGGCGGGTCCTCGTAGTGGGCGCCGCGGATGATGCCGGGCGGGGCGTAGGCCGACAGCCAGGCGGCCAGGACGGCGCCGGAGGACAGGCCGCTGACGATGACCGGGCGGGCGATGACGCCGGTGATGAGGCGGACCAGGTCGTTGCCGAAGTTGTCGAGGGTGTAGCGGCCGGCGGTGCGGCTGGAGCGGCCCTGGCCGCGCAGGTCCACGGCATGGCACTGGAAGTGATCCTGCAGCAGGTGCATGGCCTGCTCGTAGCCCCACCAGGACTCCGACTGGCCGGGGACGAGCAGCAGGGCGGGCTTGTCGCCGGTGCCGGCGACGGCGTAGTTGAGGTGGATCTCGCCGGTGTCGAAGCTCTGCTCGGGGAAGTCGTGCGGGACGTAGGTGCTGTCGGGGTGGTCGGGGCCGTAGCGGTGGCGGGTCATCGGGCCTCTCCGAGGATCGACTGCAGGGCTTGGGACAGCTGGGCCGGCGCGTCGGCGGGCTGCTGGGCGCGCCAGGCGATGAACCGGTCGGGGCGGATGAGCACCGCGCCGTCCGATCCGTGGCCGCGGTGGCGGGTCCAGGTGGAGCGGGGGTCGAGCAGATCGCCGTCCAGGTGGCCGACGCGGACGGCGTCCAGCGGCCAGGTCGCGGCGAGTTCGGCGGCGGCCTCGCACCAGTCCTGGCCGCCCTCTCCCGCGATGAGCAGGAACCTGCCGGGCTGGACCAGATCGAGCGTGGACAGCCGCTGTCCGCGCTCGTCCTCCAGCCAGGCATGCGGCAGCGGGTGTCCGGGGCGGGCGCACGGCTGGTAGAGACGGATCGGGTCCGGGTTGGCGGGCTCGGGCGTGCCGTCGTCGAGTACGGCGGCCGAGGTGGCCGAGGGGTAGGTGTAGCCGTACTCGATGTTGTGCTCGTTGAACTCCATGGACTGGCCGGCGATGGCGCGGTGGACGGCGCGGGCGTGCTCGGCGTCTTCGGGCAGGCCGCTCCACAGGCGGCGCAGCTGCCGCCAGTTCGCCTCCGGATCACCGCCGGGCACGATGCCGGCGGCCTGGGTGGCGACGATGTGGTTGAGGGCGTTTTCGACCGAGCGTTGCACGTTGCGGGCGGTGACGGGCTTGCGTTCGGGCTCGTAGGTGTCCAGCAGCCGCTCGTGGGCGTGGCCGTGCAGGACGGCGGCGAGTTTCCAGGCGAGGTTGTGCGCGTCCTGGATGGCGGAGTTGAGGCCGAGGCCGCCGGTGGGCGGGTGGCGGTGGGCGGCGTCGCCGAGCAGGAAGACGCGGCCGTCGCGGAAGCGGTCGGCGACCACGCCCTCGATCGACCAGCGGGTGATCAGGTGCACGGTGAGCGGGTGGTCGGGCAGGCCGAGCGCGGTGCGCAGGTCGGCGATGACCTTGTCGTCGTCGAGGCCGCGCGGGTCGTCGGCGGCGTAGTTGAGGTGGACGACCCATTCTTCGCTGTCGGGGCCCCAGCGGTCGGGACCCATGGGCACCATGGTGGCGCCCCCGCCGGTGTGCGGGAGGGTCAGCCAGCGGATGAGCACCTCGGGGTCACGGGCGACGGCGGACAGATCGGCCGACAGGTGGACGGTGGCGATGCGAGCCAGGTCCCGGGCGCCCTCCATGACGACGCCCAGCCGCCGGCCGACGGTACGGCCGCCGTCGCAGGCCAGCAGGTAGCGGGCGCGCACCTCATACGTCTGGCCGCTGTCTCGGTCGAGGACGGCGGCGGTGACGCCATCGGTGCCGGCGGTGAAGGTGGCCAGTTCGTGGCCGAAGCGGATGCGGCCGGGCGCGAGTTCCTCGGCGCGGGCCTTCAGAACAGGTTCCAGCCGGATCTGGGGCAGGTTGGTCTGGCCTTGCGGACTGGCGGAGGCCCAGTCGCCGGACAGGCCGCCGCAGCCCCACGACTCGACGAGGCCGAAGCGGCGGCCGTAGTCCTCCGTAGGGCCTGCCAGGCCGGCGTACCAGCCGGAGTAGCGCATCTGCTCGGGCGGGGTGCCGCGTTCGTGGATGGTGTCGGCGATGCCGAGGCCGGCCAGGATCTCCATGGTGCGCTGGTTGAGCACGTGCGCCTTGGGCAGCACGGAGGTGGTCGGCAGCGCGCTGACGAGCAGGTGGTCGACGCCGAGCTGGGACAGCAGCATGGAGGCGGTCAGGCCGGCGCCGCCGCCGCCCACGATGAGCACGTCATGCACGGAATCTCTCCTTGAATAGGGCGCGGGCGTTGCCGTGGTTGATCGCCTCGTCGGTGGCCCAGGTGTTGAAGTAGGCGACGGCGAGTTCGGGGGCGAAGGGCCAGTCGCTGCCGTACAGGACGTGGCCGGGCTTGGCGAAGGCCAGCAGCGAGGGCAGCGCGGCAGGGCTGGACGACAGGGCGGTGTCGAAGTAGAAGCCGGCCAGGTCCTCAAGGACTTGGTTCGGGTCGCGGCCGGTGTCGTTGAGGACGGTGACCGCCAGGCGGTGGGCGGCGTAAGGGACGAATCCGCCGGCGTGGGACAGGATGAACCGGATGCGCGGGAAGCGCCGCGGCACGTCGTGCTTGACCAAGCTGAACGCTGCGCGGGTGGTGTCGAGCAGGAAGTCGGCGGCGAACGGCGGGATGCCTTCCACCGGCGGGCCAGGCAACTGGGCAGGATGGACGAAGGCGATGGCGGCGCGCTCGTCCAGGGCGGCCATGAGCGGGTCGAAGGCCGGATCGCCCAGGTAGGCGCCATCGCTGTTGGCCAGGAGCATCACTCCGTCGGCGGCCAGCTCGTCCAAGGCGTGGGCGGCTTCGATGACGGCGGCCCTCACGTCCGGCAGGGTGAGCGTGGCGAAGAAGCCGAACCTGCCGGGATGCTCCTTCGCCACCCCGGCGGCGAACTCGTTGGATTCCCGCGCCACGTAGGCGGCGTCGGCGCCGTCATCGAGATAGGCCCCTGGCGTGGTCAGCGACAGGATGCCGGTGGCGATGCCCTGGCGGTCCATGAACTCCAGCGCCTCGTGCGGACTCCACGAGGGCAAGGGCCGGCCGCCTGGCGCGTGGACGCCGTGCGAGCGCAGCCAGTGTGCGTACCGCTCATGAACCATGTGCTGATGGACGTCGATACGACCGCTCACGCTGTTTCTCCCTGCTTGAGGTAGCCGCCGATCCGCGACCACACCGCGGCCGTGTCGGGGCCGATGCCGGTGGTCCGGATGCGGGCGGAGCCCTCCAGGGTGACGGACGGGTAGGGGGGCGCGCCGCCGAGCACGCAGAGTGAGGCGCGGCCGGTGCGCCGCACGTCGGCGGCCTTGGCCCGGCCGGGTTCGGTGGAGATGAGCAGCCGGTCGCCGTCCAGGGCGAAGTACACCACCGATTGGCGGGTACCTCCATCCGGCCGGGTGGTGGCCAGTACCCCGGCGGTGTGGTGGGCGAGGAAGTCGCGGACGAGCCTGTCGATCATGAGGTCACCGTGCGGTAGCGGATGGAGTGCCGGTCCAGGACGGCGGCCAGTTGCGGGGCCGGGCCGATCAGCACGATCGGGCGGCCGTCTTCGAGGACCACCTCGGCCGGGGCGCCGGGGGCGAGTTCTGTGAGGATGCGGCGCACGGCGTCGGCGAGGAGTTCGGGCTTGAACAGCTTGCCGACCGCGGTGGTGGGCAGCTTGTCCAGGACGTGCACGGCCTTGGGCGCGGCGGCCGGTTCTGGCGCGTACTGCCGTGCCCAGTCCAGCAGGTCGTCCTCGCTGACCGGACGCGAGCACGTCACATAGGCGACGGGAACCTCGCCGGCGTGCGGATCGGGGCGGCCCACCGCGGCGGCACCGGTGACGGCCGGATGGCTCAGCAGGGACTCCTCGATGGAACGCGGGTCGATGTTGTGGCCGCCGCGGATGATGAGGTCCTTGGCGCGGCCGGTGAGGTGGACATAACCGTCGGTGTCGACGTGGCCCAGGTCGCCGGTGAGCAGCCAGCCGTCGAGGATCTTGCCGGTGGGGTCGGGGCCGTCCGGGCCGAGGTAGCCGGGAAAGACGGCCGGACCGCTGATGGCCAGCACCCCGCTCTGGCCGGGCGGGCAGTCACCGGTGGGGCGCTCGCCGCCGTCCACGGTGACGGCCTTGATGTGCTGGTAGGGCAGCCGCAGCCCGACCGACCCGGCCCGGGGGGCGAAGGCCGGGGTGGCGGCGCTGGCGCAGGTGGCCTCGGTCAGCCCGTACCCCTCCAGCATCGGCACTTTCACCTGCTGCTCGAAGTCGGCGCGGACCCGGCCGGGCAGCGGTGCGGCGCCGACCGCGCCGGCCCGCAGGCTGGAGATGTCCACCCCGCCGGGCAGCGGCGGCAGGCTCGCGTACACCGTCGGCACGGCCGAGAACGCGGTCACCCGGAACCGCTCGATGATCCGCCAGAAGTCCGCCATGAGCTGTTTGTCGCGGTAGCCGAGCGGGCCCAGGCTGACCACGGCGGCGCCGTGCATGAACGGCGCCAGCCCGGTGACGTGCACCGCGTTGACGTGGAACAGCGGCAGCCCGGCCAGCGCCACCCCGTCGCCGCCCGCGTAGGCTCCCGAGCAGCCGAGCGCCCAGGCCATGTAGACCTCCATGGCGTGCGTGTGCGGGGCGACCTTGGGAGTGCCGGTGGTGCCGCCCGTGTGGAAGTACGCGGCGAGCTCTTCCGGCTGAGGCCGGTGCGGGGCGATCAGGCGGTCGCCGGGCTGCTCGGCGGCCAGCCGCTCGAAGTCGCCGCTCTGGACCTTCGCCGGAGTGTGCACGGCATCGAGGGAGGCGTTGCCGCCCACGGTCAGCAGCGCCCGCAGTCCCGGCAGCCCTTCGGCCACCCGCAGCGCCTTCTCCCACAGCCCGGGCAGCATCGCCGAGCCGGCGACCACCAGGATCTCGGCACGGGTCAGGGAGAAGATGTCGATGATGTGATGATCGGCGAGCATCGGGTTGACCGGATTGGCCACGCCGACGGCCTGGGCGCCCAGCAGGGCGGCGTAGGTGTGGCCGGAGTTGGGCAGCAGCAGGCCCACCGTCCCGCCGGGCGTCAGTCCCAGGGACGCGTAGAGATTCGCGGCCTGGTGCACGCGTCGCAGCAACTCGCCGTAGGTCCACGTCGTCTCCGCGCCCTCGCCCAGCAGGTGCAGCGCCGGCGCGTCCGGGGTCGCGGTGGCGGTACGGGCCAGCAGCTCGTAGGTGGAGGCGGGCAGGTCCCGCTCAGCCAGCGGCACCGCCTCCACCAGCGGCAGGTCCTCCGGCACCAGCACCAGCGGCCGGTCCCCGTCGGTGTGGTGGCTCATGCGCTGTGCGCTCCCGCCATGAGCGCGGCCAGGTCCTCGGGCTCGATGAACGACGGCGGCACCGGCGGCCCCCAGCTGTAGAGGATGCGCATGTCGGAGAACACTTCGGGCTTCCAGATCGCCTCGTCCACGACGCAGTCCAGGTCGCTGTAGTACTCCGAGAAGTTGCCCGCCGGGTCCTTGAGGTACCAGAAGAAGTTCGAGCCGATATGGTGCCGCCCGAGCCCCCACACGTGCCGCTCCGGGTGGCCCTCCAGCATGTGGTGGGCGCCGCGGCCGATCTCGTCGACGTCCTCGACCTCCCAGGAGGTGTGGTGCAGGTACGGCACGGGCGCCGGCTGGACGAGCACGTTGTGGTGGTCGGTGGAGCAGCGCAGGAACGCGGCGATGCCGGGCACCTCGTCGCTGACCTTGAACCCGATGCCCTCGGTGAAGAAGCGCCGGCTGGCCTCCTGGTCGGTGGAGCCGAGCACGACGTGGCCGAGCTTGCGGGGGCGTACCGGCTGCTCGCGCAGCACGCCGGGGGCGCGGGCGTCGATCCGGTCGGCGCGGCCGGGACCGTTGTAGAAGGGCGCGGGCTCGGCCGGACGGGTGATCCGGCCGGCGACCGACACCTGGACGCGGACATTCGTGCCGGGGTCGGTCACCCGGCCGCCGGCGTCCAGGGTCAGGTCCATCCGGGCCAGGTTCGCGCCGATGCGGGCGAGGTCGTCGGGGTCGTCCACGCCGACGCCCAGCTCGACCAGGCGGCGGGTGGGCGCGTGGACCAGCCGCAACTGCTCGCCGCCGTCGGCGGTGGCGAAGCAGTTCTCGCCGGTCCGCGTGAGGCCGAAGTCGGCGTAATAGGCGGCGGTCTCGGCGACGTTCGGGACGCCGATGGTGATGCGGGTCAGGCGGTGCAGTGTCATGGTCAGGCTCCCGTGAAGCTGGTGCGGAGGGTGCCGATGCCCTCGATCGTGGAGTGCAGGTGCTCGCCCGGGGCCAGGAAGCGGGCCGGGGTGCGGGTGCCGCCGATCCCGCCCGGGGTACCGGTGAAGATCACGTCGCCGGGCAGCAGCGGGGTCACGGCCGACAGCTTCTCGATCAGCTCCGGCACACCGAAGATCATCTGACTGGTACGGGCGTGCTGCATGCGCTCGCCGTCCAGGAAGCAGGAGATCTCCAGGTCGCCGGGGTCCGCGAACTCGTCAGGAGTGACCAGCCACGGCCCCGTCGGCCCGAAGCCCGGGAAGGACTTGCCGAGCGAGAACTGATGCGGCTGCGGCGGCGACAACTGCGTGATCCGCTCCGACAGGTCCTGCCCCACCGTCAGACCGGCCACGTACCGCCAGGCGTCAGCCGCGTTCACCTGATGAGCACGACGGCCGATCACGACGACCAGCTCCACCTCCCAGTCCGTCAGCCCGCCCTCAGGCAGCGCCACCACCGCGTCCTGGCCGGCCAGACAGGAGACGAACTTGGTGAACACCGGCGGCCTGGCACCCGGCTCGATCTGCGACTCCTCGGCATGCTCGCGGTAGTTCACGCCGATCGCGAACACCTGACGCGGCGCGGGCGACGGCGCCCCCAGATCGGCTTCCTCGAACGGCACCGGCTCGGCATCCGGAGTCCAGGACCGCAGCTCGTCCCAGCGCTCGAACAGCGCCTGCGGATCGGCCGGGAAGCGGCCCCCGCCGGCCTTCTCGATGTCGATCGCGCCCGCACCGCTCAACAGCACGGCTCGACCGGCGAGATTGGCGACACGCATGGGCATCCCTTCGTCAACGGCTTGTCACGCCGATTTAACGAAGGTCTCGCCACCCGCCGCTTGTGCTGCTCGCCCAGATTTTCGCCGCAGTTTGGGCTCAGAGCGGCCTCGATCGGGCTCAGAGCGGAATTCGGGCGATCTCCAGCGCCAGCCGCAGCTCCAGCAGGTCCTCCGGAAGCGGCCGGCCGAGCAGCTCCTCGGCCTGCTTGATGCGATAGCCCACGGTGTTGCGCGAGACGTGCAGCAGCTCGCCGGCCCGCTGCGGGCTGCGGCCGGCAGCCAGGTAGACGCGCAACGTCTCGCGCAGCTCCGCCCGCCGCGCGTCCCCGCCGGCCAGCCCGCCCAGCGAGGCCTCGGCGAACCAGCCCGCCCGTTCCCCGCCCGCGGCCAGCAGCGACCGCACCCGGATGTCGGCGTGACGGCACAGCCGGGCCTCCGCCGAAAAGGCCTGCGCCTCCCTGGCACCCAGATGGCTGCGCCGGAACCCGGCCACCCCGTACGCGACGGGACCGACGGCCAGCCGCAACCCCGCCGGCACCTCGACGTCCACGCCGGGGTCGGAGCTTGAGAGCCGCCCCGTCCACGCCCACACGTCCGACGGCCCCGCCTGCACCGTCAGCACGCCATGCCCGTCCATCGCCCGCGCCGCCTCCGCCGCGAAACGCCGCAACACCTCGGCCGGAGTGTCCAGCTCGTCGGCGACGACCACGAAGGCCAGATGGTGACGGCCCAGCTCATACCCCAGCGTGCGCTCGGCCGCGCCCTGGTCGATGCGCCGCCCCGCCACGATGTCGTCCACGATCCGGTGCCGCGCCGCCTCGGTGCTGGCCTGCCAGCGGTTCCGCTCGGCGATGTACTCCTCGGCCATCCGGCTGGCGTGCACGTCAGCGTAGGAGAAGAGCAGCTCGCTGACCCGATGACTCTCCGCCAGCCGCACCGGCTCGGGCTCGGCGTCGATGGCGTCCATCAGCCGCTGGTGCAGGCACGCGTGCCCGATCCGCACCCCGCGCAGCACCAGGTCCAGCGGCACCCCGCGATGCACCAGGTCGGCGTTGCCCTCCACCGCCTCCATCGGCACCATGTCCTGCGCGGGGCGGGCATCCAGGAACAGCCCGGCCAGGGCCGCCAGCACGCTCGCCTCCACCGAACGCCGCAACGTCTCGAACGGCGTCCGGCCGCCGCCGTAGGCCGGCACCTGCCGGATGACCTCCTGCGTCATCCACACGGCCGTCTCCACCGCCCACCCCGCCGGCCCGTCTCCCAGCATCCGACGGGCGAAGGCCAAGGTGGCAGAGGAGGCCGCGGGCGGATGCCCGCCACCCTGCGCCCGCAGGCCCAGCAGCCACTGGCACGGCATGTCACTCACGGGGCCAGTCCTAGCACACGATGACCCGGCGGTGGACACGACCGGGTAGGGCCACGTGCGACAGCGAGGGTCGCGGCCTGGCATAACTCTGTCACCGCTGGCGACTTTCGCCGGCGGATCGGGAACACTCGATGCGATTGCGGCGCCCACGATCAGGACGGCGCTCGTAACCGGTGGTGGCGCTGGGTGATCACCTGTCAGGCTGGCCGGCGCTGGGGTGGCGGCCGGGCGGAACGGGGTGATGCACGGACGCGCGTACCCGGGCGCTCGGCTCCCTTCTCACCACGGTCCTCCTCGCGGTCCTGACCCCCGCCCTCGCCGGCGGCACGGCTCTGGCCGCTCCAAAGATCACGCCGGACGGACTCGCGGACCTGCCCGCGCTGACCCCGGTCATGGACTGCGCCGCCGTCACGGGGCTCGACCTGAGCGGCGTCACCGACGCGCCGGTCACCATCCACTCCGCGACCGTCGTCACGACCGGCGCGCCCGCACCGTACTGCGACGTACGCGGCACCATCGCCCCCGCCGACACCATCGTCCTGCGCCTGCCCCTCAACGGCTGGACCCAGCGCTACATGCAGACGGGTTGCGGCGGGCTGTGCGGCAACGCCTCCATCAACTACGGCCAGGCCGCGACTTGCCCGCCCGACACGGACGGCACGGTCGCCGGCGCGACGACCGACATGGGACACCAAGGGCAGAACGACGGCTCGTGGGCGGCAGGCAACCCGCAGGCGCAGATCGACTTCGCCTACCGCGGGGTGCACGTGACGTCCCAGGCCGCCAAGGCGATCATCGCCGTGTTCTACGGCCGCCCGCCGGCGTACTCCTACTTCACCGGCTGCTCGGACGGCGGGCGGGAGGCGCTGATGGAGGCCCAGCGCCACCCCGGCGACTTCGACGGCATCGCCGCCGGCGCGCCCGCGAACAACATGGTCGTCCAGAACACCTTCCACCACGCCTGGAACGTCCTGACCAACATCGACGGCAACGGCGCCTACATCCTGCTCGCCGGCAAGCTGCCGCTGATCCACAACGCCGTGCTCGCCGCCTGCGACGGCCGCGACGGGCTGCGCGACGGCGTCCTCGACGACCCGCGTACCTGCGACTTCGACCCCGCGACGCTGGTCTGCGCGGCCGGCCAGGACCCCGCGTCCTGCCTGTCGCCGGCCGAGGCCGGCGTGGTGCGCAGGCTGCACGACGGCGCGGTGGACGAGCGCGGCCGGCGGCTGGAGCCGGCGGTCGCCCACGAGTGGGGCTCGGAACTGGCGTGGACCCTGTTCGTGCCGGCGGCCCAGGGGCAGCACACTGAAGTTCACCGCCGAGTCGTTCTGGAACACCGTGCAGTCCTCCAGCTACCTGTCTACCTGTCCGCCATGGACCCCGACCTGGACCGCTTCCAGCGCGGCGGCGGGAAACTGCTGCTCTGGCACGGCTGGAACGACCAGCACATCGCGCCGCGCGGCACACTGGCGTACTACGACGCCCTGCGCGAGACCATGGGCGCCAGGACCGCCGATCGGTTCGCCAGGCTGTACCTCTTCCCCGGCGTCGCGCACTGCGGCGGCGGCGAGGGACCGAACACCTTCGACGTCCTGACCCCCGTGATGGCGTGGGTGGAAAGCGGCAGGCAGCCGGGGAAGATCGTGGCGTCGAACGCGTCCGCCGGGCGTACCCGGCCCGTCTACCCCTACCCGCAGGTCGCCCGCTACGACGGCACGGGCAGCACGGACGACGCAGCCAACTTCGTGCCCCGTACGCCCCGCCCCGAGCCGCGTACGGACTTGCGGTGGCTCGGCGAGCGGCTCTACTCCTCCGACTACCAGACGTGGTGCACGGCGGCGGGGACGAAGCTCGTCTGCCGGCCCGCCGAGACCTGGCTGACCCGCCGCAAGTCCACCTGATCCGGATCGTGGCCGGGGGATCGCCGATCCCCCGACCCCTACACCGGACGGTGACGACTGATGCCACCTTCGACCAACGTTGCAGCTCAGCAGCTTCTGACCGCACCGAAGGATGCCGGGACCTCCGCACCGAACCGGGCCCGTTCACCCCTTCCGGTCTCCCTGCGGTCTCCCCCGGCTTCCTCGTTCGACCTGATCACGCCCCGCTCCCCGCGAGCCGTACCCTGATCCGTCCCGCCCGGCCGAGACCCGGCCACCGCATCGACCACGCCCGCCCGCACACACGTCGCGCTACCTCCTCGACATGTCCCAGCTCGGCGAACGCCGCTCCCACCCAGCCTCCGAGCACCACGAAGAACCGATTCACCATCCCCCATGAAGCGCATCCTCAGCCAGTGGTGGCGCCTTCTGCCGGGCAGCCGCAGCAGAGAGGGCCGGCGCGGTGAAGGCCTCCAAAGGCGGCCGGCACCGTCGCCGTGTCGTCGAGACCGAAGAGTATGTAGCGATGCTGCACCGCATGGTGGACGCCCTCGCCAGACGACTCTCCGACGACCCGGTCGGCCTGGTGCATGTCGAGCCCCTGCGTGAACACCTGCGAGACGCCATGAACATCGCCATCGCACTCAACCAGGAAAAGCCCCGCGGCTACTCCTTCGGAGAGTTGGCGGAGATCCTCGGCATGCGCCGGGAATCCGTCTACGAACGCGCCGTCAGAGGCCGCACGCTCCTCGCCGACATGCGGGCCCGACTCGGCGTGACCAGCCTGCGCCGGCACCGCGAAACACGCCTCCAAGAGGCGGCACTACGGACCGCCGCCCGGCAGGAGGACCGCAGTGACCCGCCGGCACTCGCCTGTCCAGGAGCAAGCCGCCGGCCTTTCGGCCGCGAGAGCAACTGGCAGGCTCTCCGGCGCCTCGACCAGAGCAGCCTTCCGCAGTTCCGGAGTGACGGCAGCACGCCGTCTGGCTCACCCGCGGCGGACAGGAAGAGACGATCAGGAAGTTCCGTCGCGTAATACTGCCCCTGCTGACGAGACCCTCCAGCGCCGGACCGCGCACGGCACCTGCTCAGCCCGATCTGCCTTCCGGTCGAGCAGCCATCCATGGACTCCGCATCGGGCCCGGCTCGCCCCGATCCGGCTACGGGCGCCCGTCAATGATCTCGAGTTGCTCGATGGTGCCGCCAGGGCCGCGCTCGCCTGAACACCGGAGCTCCGCTCATGAACCGGCAGTATCGGCAGATCAACGTCGCCTTCCCGTCATGGGTCAACGCCGAGACCGTGGCCGTGGCGCATATCGCTCCTCAGTTTGAGGAAGCCCGCGTCCGAGGGTGGATCGCCTTGTGGTGGTTCATCCGCAAGAGCCCCTGCTGGCGGATCCGATACCTCCTCTCCGACGGCGGCCCCGAGGCAGAAACTTCTGCACCGCCGTCTGACGAAGCTGGTCAGCATCGGGCGCATCCTCTCCGCCACACCCGTGATCTATGAGCCGGTGCTCCACGCCTTCGGCGGCACCGAAGGCATGGACGGCGCCCACCAGCTCTTCCACGACGACAGCCGTCATCTGCTCGCCCGCCTCACCGCAGGCCGCCATCACTCGAAGGGTAATCACCACCGCGAACTGGCCGTCCTGCTGTGCGCCGCGCTCATCCACGCCGCCGGCCAGGACTGGTACGAACAGGGCGACATCTGGGCGCGCGTGGCCGCTCACCGCGAACCGGCGTCTTTTCCGCCTCGACCAGCTCGACCAGATGCGCCGGCTGATGAGCGTGCACCTCGCCGCCCTCTGCCGGCCGGGTGCGCCCCTCGCCGATCACCTGCGGCAGCACTACCTTGAGCTCGACACCGTAGACGAACTAGTCGTTTTCCAGACCCGCCTTGCACTGACCATGATCGACCTTGCGGGGGCCTACAGCAGCCAGACGCGGCATCGATCGCCGCTCGAATCGGACACCACATCCGCACAATCGGTGACGGCTACGCGGCACGAGACCTCCTCGCACACCAGGCATGCCGCACAGTTCTCACGGACGCTCACAAGCGAACGCTCCTCGCAATCGTCGAGGCAGCCGGACTGAGCACAGGCGCCATACCCGAACGACTCAAAGATGATCTCCACGTCGCAGTACAGATGAGCGAGGCTCCAATCGCTACCCACTTCGGCACCCGGCTACTCACCACGCCTGCTCTCTGCGGAGAATCAACGGAGTGGTGAGGCGGAACCATCCCCGCATGCGCGGGGAGCACAGGCCCGCGAACTCTTCTGCACGGTCGGGCCGGGGACCATCCCCGCGCGGGGATGGTCCCTGGTAGGTCTCCTGGTTGGCCTGCGTGTGGGCGTCGGCCCCGCGCCTGCGGGGATGGTCCCTCAACCGAGCTCAGCGGGCCCACCAGGACGCGGTCGGCCCCGCGCCTGCGGGGATGGTCCTCCGGCGCGCATGACGACTACGCCGACTCCTGCGTCGGCCCCGCGCCTGCGGGGATGGTCCGCACCTCTTCCTGATCGACGCGGGGGACGTGACGTCGGCCCCGCGCCTGCGGGGATGGTCCGCCCATCACCCCGCGAGTTGTCCGTCCCGGAACCTGTCAATTTGATCAAGGCAGTTGAGCTGGGCTAATTCTGTGCCGTCTTCTCTGTGGCGTCCTTCGGTTCGTTGGTCTTGGGCTTGTTGATCCAGGCGGGGCCGGGCAGGTCGGGCGGGGTTGGCAGACCGCCGCTGGCGAACCGATCGGGATGTGTGGCGTGGGCGGCG